>NZ_JBVVAK010000042.1:0-60911 GCF_055792825.1 Microvirga sp. GN3 | reverse complement strand
CGAAGCGGCCGTGCGCACCGTCGTCGATACGGCTCGGCTCACGCCAAGTGTCACCGTCTTCGGCACCATTCTCGCTACCGTCAGCGCCTGAAACCAGCCTCAGCAACGGCGTGGGTAATTACCTATCACCGATATCGTCGTCAGTAACGCAAACAACGATAAAGTTTACGACGTAACCGATATAAATCCGACCAATAGCTCCTTTGCTGCGTTTTGGAGCACCTTTGCCGGATCGGGCTTTACACGCATCGGGAGCGCCGCCGCTTTTGGAACTCTTTTTGCTGGTCCGGACACAGTCCAGGGCGGTGATAGTGACGATAGAATCGGCGTTTACGGCGCTGGCGACACGGTCATGGGCATGAACGGCAACGATACGTTCCTCGTTTACGGGGGAGCGACCGACGTATTCGTGTCCGGCACGAATGTCAGTGGCGACAACACGGGCCCGCAGACCGACACCATCGAGCTTCATGGCAGTGTAGCCTTCCGGGCGATCCTCAACGTCGATGCGCTCCGGTTTGCCGACAATGGCATCGCCAAGACATTTTCGTCCGGGGTCAGCAGTTTCCATTCGTTTACCCATGTTCAAGGCTCAGCGACCGGCGAGGCCAATGAAATCGCGCTAACGACGGCATCCGAAGCGATCAATCTCGACATCTCAAAGGTTGTGTTCACGAACTGGGGCCGTGCGAACCAGACGATCAAGGTCGATCTCAATACCAATGCCACACTCACGCTGGATGATCGTTTCGTCGGGAGCGCCTACGCAGAACGCGTGACCACGGGCAACGGCCGCGACCTGCTCTACGGTAATGCCGGCGACGACTATCTCGATGGCGGCGATGGCATCGACGTGCTCGATGGCGGTGATGGCAACGACACGCTAATCGCCGGCGGCGGCAACGACAGGCTGCCCGCCGGCCTCGAGGGCGGCCCGAACATCCTCAAGGGCGGGAACGGCAACGACGTCTACAAGTTCAATGAAAAGGTCGATATCGTCGTCGACTCTGGCGGTCTCGACTGCCAAATGGTTTCCAAGAACACCACGATGTCATCCAAGGCCATCCTGGAAGGTCTTGCCGCAGACGAAACCGCTGGAGGCAAGTCGATCAACTTGACAGGCAACACCAAGGCTAACCTCCTCGTCGGCCATGCTGGCAAGAATTCCCTGAAAGGCATGAACGGCAACGACATCCTTCAGGGCCGCGACGGCAACGACCAGCTGGATGGCGGCGCGGGCAACGATCAGTTCTATGGTGGCCTCGGCAGCGACAAGCTCACGGGCGGTCTCGGGCGGGATACCTTCTATTTCGACGCCGTTCTCGGCGGGTCGAATGTCGACCAGATCCTCAGCTTCTCGACGAGGGACGACCGAATCGCCCTGGACCGGGACATCTTCACGGCTCTTACCGGAACCAGGCTCGCCTCGTCCGCCTTCACCATCGGTTCAAAAGCCAAGGATGCCGGCGATCTGATCGTCTACAACAAGTCGAATGGCGCTCTCTATTACGACGCAGACGGTTCGGGCACCGCTGCCGCGGCCATCAAGTTCGCGACGCTCGACAAGAACCTGAAGCTCTCGGCTTCGGACTTCATCGTGGTCTGAACTTAGATCACATCTCGCTGCTACGACCCGCTTCGGCCTAGCCGAAGCGGGTTTTTCGTTGCCTGTCGTTTGGCGCAAACAAGCGATGTCAGCCAACGCCAACAGCGTCGGCATATCTGTTTGTCGGATCGCTTGAGGCTTATCCCCTCATGCCGTTTGCAGAGCCATCCAGGACCTAGCGTATCGCGGGTCTTCCGAGAGTTAAGTTGGTAGAGGATTGACGTCATATGTCCTGCATCCCGCTGACGCACCGTTGAAGACACAAACATAAGAAAACCGGCCTCCCTTTCGGAAGGCCGGCGGAAGTTTCACCCGATATAACGTATCGTCAGCTAGATAAAGAAGAGTTCCTTATAGGTAAAGCTCTTCAGTGCCTTGTTTTTGGTGAAGGTCGCAAGCTCGATAGCGGCCTTGGAACCGGAGCCATCGGCGTCGTAGTACAACACGCGCTTCTTCGAGTCATAGACGAAGTAATCATCAGCTTGCTTCGCCTTGTCTCCGACCGTGAAGAACTTGCTCGCCAGCTTCGCCGGTTTGGTTTCAACGCCCTTCTTGATCGAGTTATAGAGCGCCTTGTTGCTCTTGAACAAGGTGTTCTCAAGCCAGAGCGTGTCGTCCTTCACGCTGTAGTCTTTGATCGTATCGAAGTTGACCTTCCGGTCGGTCTTGGACGTACCAAGCTTTCCGTCGAACACGAAGACGTCCTTACCAACACCACCCCACAGAGTGTCGTTGCCGTAACCACCCCAGAGCTTGTCATCGCCGGCACCTCCGTAGAACACATCCTTGGAGTTGAGCGTCTTGCTGGCTTTGATGACATCGTTCAACGGGCTGGCTGCAGCAGGAGCCATTAGCTCACGTCCCACGTCTCCAACATTGATGCTGAATGTCTGCCTTGCCGTTCCGCCTCTGCCGTCACTGACCTCGATGGTAACAGCATGCTGCGTCGCCTGTTCATAATCCAACAGGACACCGTTCTCGACCATCAACTGGTTGTTGACGACCTTGAAGCGCCCATCGTTATCCACCAGGGCTCCGCTTGCACTCACGATCTTATAGGTCAGTGCATTGCCATCCGCATCGCTGGCCGAGAGCACCCCGATGGAAGAGCCGTTCAGGGCCAGTTCCTGAACGCCGGTATTGCTCAGTGTGAGGCCTGTCGGTGCACGGTTGGGCGTATTTTCCCCGACATCATTCACGGCAATCGTAATTGTTTTGACCTGCACAGCCCCCCGAGCATCGGTCACCTGAACGGTGATTTCATGCGTTGTACCGGACTCGTAATCCAGTAAGCTTCCGTTAGCGACCTGGATCTCATTATTGACAAGCTTGAAGCGACCACCCGCATTATTTGTGAGCGAATAGACGAAATTGTCTCCCTCCGGATCGTCGGCAAGCAACACACCGACACGGGTGTTTGTCGCAGCGTTTTCATTAACCTCTGTCCCGATGAGGACAAAATTCGGCGCCTCGTTCTGATTAAGGACGCCAATGGTGAACTTGCGTGTTGCCGTACCTCCCCGTCCATCTGACACTCTTACGGAAATGTCATGGGTCTGGTTGCCCTCGAAGTCCAGGAGCGATGAATCTGCAACTTGGACTTGATTACCGACAATCTTGAACCGGCCGCCGGCATTGTCGAGGAGTTCGTAGGTGAGGTCATCGCCATCAGGATCTTCCGCATCGAGAGTGCCTACAAAGGTGTTGTTGGCACTGTTCTCCTGCACGGTATTCCCGGTTATGGACAAATTCCGTGGAGACTGATTTCCGGGCGTTTCGTCGAGATCAGTGACATTGATCGTGAAGGTCTTGTCAATGAAAAGCCCATTCTGATCCCCGACCCGGATCGTCACCTCATGCGAGGTATCGGTCTCGAAGTCTAGAACGGCACCAGCCCGTACCTGCAGTTGATTGTTGTTGCCGATCTGGAACTTCGACTCCGGATCGCTGAGAATGGTATAAGTGAAGGTGTTGCCCGCGTCCGGATCCGTGGCAGAGAGATTGCCGATAACGGTACCGCCCGGTGAGTTCTCAAAGACTGCGGACGCCGACAAGGCCATGTCGGACGGTCGCTCGTTGACGTTGGTGACGTTGATCGTGAACAGCTTGTTGAAGGTCAAGCCACCGCTGTCGGTCACCTGTACCGTCACCTGATGCGAGGTCTTGCCCTCGAAGTTGAAGGTCGCGCCGGCGCGCACCACGAGCTGGTTGTTGACGATCGCGAACTTGCTGTCGGCATCGCCCAGGATCGAGTAGGTCATCGTGCCGCCCTGCGCATCCGTCGCGCTCAGGGTGCCGACCACCGCTCCGCCCGTCTGATCCTCCGCCACCGTCGCGCTCGACAGCGCCATGTCCGTCGGAGCCGTGTTGGTACCGACGACGGTGGTCACCACCTCGATCTCGGTGTTGCTGACCTCGGTATGGGTGGCGTCCTTGGCCGTGACCGTGAACACCGTCGTGATCGGGTTGCCGGCCGCCGCCCGGTCGGTCGGGTTGAAGGTCAGCCCGTCCAGGATCGCCTTGATCTGCGCCGTCGTGCCGCTGAAGGTGTAGGTGATGGTGCTACCGTTGACCACGCCCTGCACGGCAGTCCCACCGAGCACGCCGTCGGCGTTGTTGAACGCCACCGTGACCGTGAGCACGTCACCGGGCTGAGCGTCCGTGATGGCCAGCTTGTTGAGGAACGGAGTGACCGGCGCACCGGTGTCGGTCGCAGTCGTCGTGCCGTTGCCCGTCACCACAATGTCCGGCGGCGTGTTGGCCGGTCCCTCGTTGGCGATGTCTTTCAGATAAATATCGTAGACACCTTCATGAACGGTTTCGGAAGGATCATTGCTGTCAAATACATCCACGGTAATCTGACCGTGGAGCGGTCCCTCGGGATCTTCGTAGTCAAATATGGTCGTTCCACCGTTTTTCACTACGAGGAAGAAGCCGTTAGTACGATCGCCGATCACCTGGTAACGATCACCCGGATCATTGCGGACTGAGAAGGTCAGCTGACCTGTTGCAGGCCAGGAAGCCTCCCAACCGACGATCCGCCCGATGACCGTGCCTGCCTCGACATTTTCATTGATCTGGACTGAATACTGATCGTTGGCGTTGTCAGGCGTGCCCTGTGAGGCACCGGTCTGGGGGTTCGCGACCGATACGATGGTGAGATTGAAAGCCATGATCGGCTCCTACTAGGTTTATAAGTTACGATATAAAGTTATTTTGTAGCGACATGAGAGGGCCTTGTGGAGGCCCTCTCCGCTGTTCTTGCGTTACACGATAAAGAAACTCGCGTGCGTGAGATTGGTAGGCTTGGTGTTCAGGGTGGCGAACTCAAGCGCACTGAAGCTACCGCCCGAACCATCGGCATCGTAGGATAGAATCCCAGTTGTCTGATTGTAGATGATCCGGTGCCCTGCGGTCGTCGCCTGCCCCCCTACAGTGAAGGCCCCAGCCGTGAGCTGACCGACATCTCCCAAAGCAAATGCAGTGAACATACTACGCGCCAATTCAATCCGATCATCGACGATGCTGAAGTCTGTAATCGTATCCTTGTTGGCATCGCCAGCCTGCTGGTTGAATACGAAGGTGTCTTTGCCGAAGCCGCCGGTGAGCTGATCATTGCCCAATCCGCCAATAAGGCGGTCAGCCCCCTGACCACCGATCAGGACATCATTCCCTGCAGCTCCGTTGAGGATATCATTGCGAGCCCCGCCCCTGATCGTATTAGCTTCCGCGGTCCCAGCCACATTCTCAATTGCAACATTACGCACGCCGATGTCGAAGGTCGTCTCAACGCTGCCTTTCCCGTCAGAGACTTGGATTGTTACTTTGAGTTCACGCAGGTCTTCAAAATCGATCCGAGTGTTGTCCACCACCTTGAGTCGTTGTCTGTCAAGAACGAAGCGTCCGCCGGCATTATCAATCAGCGTGTAAGTGAGTGTATCACCGTCCTCGTCAGTTGCGGCGAAGACACCGACGGTCGTACCCGCGTTAGCGTGCTCGCGAACGGTCGCACCGTCGAATGTGACTACGGGCAATCTGTTACCGGGCCCTTCAGCCACGTCGTTCACTTCGATCGTGAGCTCTTCCGTGTACTTGCCTCCATCGATATCGGCCACTTCGACGCTGACCTTGTGGAATGGATCGGTCTCGAAATCCAGGGTGGCATTTTCCCGAAGGCTGAGCACCCAGCGGCCGTCCGGCAGTCGTTCGATCAGGAACTTCTCGTCCGCATCGCCGACGATTCTGTATTGGAATGGGCCGTGAACATCGTCGACGGCGCTCAGCTCGCCGATGATGGAGAGACCTGGCGAGTTCTCATTGATCTCATAGGAGCTCAGCGCGATATCGGTCGGGTCGGACTCCGAACCCTGGCCACCTGTCGGAGGCGGAGGCGGGGTTATGTTCCGATAAACATAGTCAATGCCCATGGACTTGAGATGGTCCGCGAATATCGCAGCCTCAGCCGCCCCTCCGACGAAATTGCTATCCCAAATGTAGGCGACATCCATGTCGCCGCCGGTATCGGCATCAGACAGAGCATCACCTTTGTTGGCGAAGACATAGGTGTCGTTGCCGTCACCGCCCTCGAAGCGATCCGCCTCACCGGCACCACCGTGCAGGTAGTTTCTGCCTGCATTGCCTATAAGATGATTACTGAGGCTATTGCCGATCAGATGGATCGGGAAAGTGCCTTCGGCCGCTTTCAGCTCCTCAACTTCAACATCGTCCCCCAGGGTAAAGGTTCCGCCTGTGATGATCGCCCTGTCGGCTGTTCCTTCACCAGGGCCTTCGAAGACCGTGTCGCCGACACCGACATGGTAAGTGTCATTCCCTGCGCCGCCGACGAGCTCGCTTCCGGAGCCGTTGCCATGGATCGTGTTGGCGAGCTCGTTCCCGATCAACGCAAGAGCGCCGGTCGCATCCCTGGCATCCAGGATCTCGATGCCGGACGACAGGAAATAGACGGTCGGACCGCTCTCAGAGCTGAAATCACCGCGCAGGATGATGGTGTCGATGTCGGTATCATCGCCGTTATCATCGACGATGACCGTGGGTGCCGTGACAATATAGGTGTCATTGCCCTCGCGGCCCTCAAGGTAATCGTCTGCTCCACTGCTCTCGAGTGTATTCGCGAGATCATTTCCGATTAGAGTGCTAGGTGCGCCTTCATCCGCCGGTCGTCCGAGGAGCCAGACTCCCTCCACGCCGAGTTCGGCCTGCAGCACCTCGATACCGCTCCGACCTTCAAGCGAGTGCTTGCCAGCAGCGGTCACCATCAAGGTATCGGCGGTGCCAGCATCATCCTGAATGAAGTCATCGGCATCGGCATAGTAGACATCGTCGCCCCAACCGCCCTGCAAGGTGTCGACCCCGGCCCCGCCTTGCAGCGTATTTGTCCTGTCGGTGCCGATGACGGTCGTGCCGTGATTTCCCGCGATCAGCCAGAGACCCTCGATATCTTCACCACCGCTCAATGTCTCGATGCCGTCCGCGGCCGTAAATTTCCCTGAAGAGACCGCATAGGCGCTATCGTGATCACCGCCCGTATCGATGACAACATCACCTTCGGTGATAAAGTACCTGTCGTTCCCCTCGCCGCCTTCCAACTTATCGACGTGATCGTAGGAACCGGTCAATTCGTTGTCGTACTTGTTGCCGATCAGATGAACCGAGGATGTGACCGAACCATGCACTTCCAAGATCTCAAGTCCAATCGTGTCTTCGAGCTTGAAGTAGTCAGTGAAGATGACGGCGCGGTCGGTACCGGTATTTTCAACCTCCTCGATGACAACGTCGCCCACGCGAATCCAATAGGTATCCCCACCGTTGCCGCCCACCATGGTATCGGCGCCAGCACCACCATCCATCCATCCAGTCGGCGCCGTCGCCGCCGATGAGCCTGTCATCGCCCCCTTCTCCCCAAAGGGAGTCTGCGCCGTCCCGGCCCTCCATAACATTGCCCCGGTCGTCTCCGCGGATCCAATCTCCGTGCTTGGAGCCGATCACGTTCTCGATCGAGAGATACTGATCGCCTTTGGCCTCGCCCCCATTCTTCGTCGTGTCCGCAAGATTGACGTCGACCATGGCTGTGGCATTCTCATAGGAAGCGGCATCGTTTCCATCGCCGCCGACGAGAACGTCGACCTGGGTCGCCCCGTTGCCACCACCTTCAAGAACGTCATCGCCGTCGCCGCCATTCAGGTAATCGTTCGCACTACCGCCGACGAGTGTATCGTTCCCCCCATTGCCGTTGAACTCGTTATAGGCGTTAACGCCAACCATCCGGTCGGCGTTATGGGTTCCGCCGTAGGCATCAATCCCGACGAACACATCACCACGGGCTTCACCGGCATCGTTGTTCCGATTGCTCAGATCGAGCGTAATGCCAACGGTCGCCGTGGAGTATTCATAAGTCGCGTAATCCCAGACGATCGTCTCGGCAGTATCACCGCCGACCAGGATATCCCCCGCCGTGCCGCCACCGCCATAGAGCCAGTCGCTTCCTCCGCCGCCCTCAAGAATATTGGCAGCTTCGTTGCCGATCAGGACATCCTGGTAATTCGAACCGCGTATATTCTCGACCGAATTCAGAACATCGCCCAGCGCCTGATCGCCGGCATTCTGTGAATTATCCGTCAGGTTGACGCGGACACCCCAGACACTTCCCGCATCGGCCTTGGCTTCGTCATAAGTCGCCCAGTCGTTGCCGGATCCGCCATCGAGCCTATCGGCTCCCGCCCCGCCTCGCAGGTCGTCATCGCCGTCCATGCCTTCGAGCGTGTCGTTCCCCTCGCGGCCATAGAGCGTATTGTTGGTCTCGCGCCCGGTCAGGATATCGGCGAACCGGGTGCCGGCCATATTCTCGATACCTTCATAGGTATCGCCTTCGGCCTCTCCCTTGTTCTTCGTCGAGTCAGTGAGGTTGGCGGTCACTCCTTGACCATTGTCACCCTCATAGAGCGCCATGTCGAACAGGCCGTTGCCACCGATCAGTTGATCTGCACCTAATCCGCCAACCAGAACGTCCTCATCGTCTCCGCCGACGAGACGATCATTCCCGGAACCACCACGTAGCACGTCCCTGTCGGCACCACCGTCAAGGACATCGTCTCCATCGCCGCCGATCAGAAGATCAAAACCAGCACTGCCATCAAGTGTGTCATTACCCTTGCCGCCATCCAGAGCGTCACTGTCGGCTTCGCCGAGCAGTTTGTCGTTTGCATTCCCTCCCTGGAGAGTGTCATTGCCAGCCCGCCCCCGAAAAGTGACGGCATCGAACTCGCCATACATTCTGTCGGCCACATCGGTGCCCACAAAATTCTCGATGCTGTCATAGACATCATCAAAGGCATCGCCGTCATGGCCGCCATAAATCTGGAAGTCAGTGAGATCAATGACAACACCGCGACCAGACGTGGAGTACTGATAGGTTACGGTATCGTTGCCATCGCCACCGAAAAGATGGTCGCGATTCCCGTCTGCCCCGCCGTAGAGCGTATCGTCTCCTTTTTCTCCACTCAGAGTATTATAGAATGCATTGCCGCGCAGATCGTCGTTGAAGTTTGTACCTGTCAGATTTTCGATATCTGTATAGACATCATCCCTCGCTGCTCCTCCGTTGACGGAACGATCTGACAAGCTCGCCACGACGCCAGAACCAGCGCGAATGTAACTTACGGTATCATAATCATTGCCACCGTCGAAATGGTCACCCTCGTTCGTTGTATTACCAATGCCATTGTCGACGAAATGATCGTCACCACCTCTGCCGCTTAACTTGTCGTTGGCAAAATGCGTCGCAACATAGATGTCATTTCCATTGGTGCCCTCAAGTGTGACGGCAGCTCTGCGCGCATCGAAGATCTGAGTCTTGCCCAGCATCGTCCCGCGATCGCTGACTTCGGACCAGGCCACCATGAAACGCCCGTCCTGGAGGACAGTGATACTCGGCTGGACACTGTCTCCCACCGTTGATGTATTGACCACGATTTCCGGCTCGCCGATGGAGCGCGTTCCGTCTGCTTCAAAGATCTGAGCTCGGATGACCCATTTTTCGCCGCTATTGCGCTGAGCGACAGCAAGGACGAAACGGCCATCCTGCAACGTTCCCAGAGCCGGCTCTAATTGTTGACCAGAAGCCTCCATTTCAAAGGTGGAATTGGCCGACGGTCCAATTATTCGGCCTTGAACCTTAGAAATAACGCCAACACGATTGATACTCGTCCAAACCGTTGCAAAGTTTCCGCCGGCAAGAGCTGTTATTGCCTGAGGGACTTGATTATCGTTTCCAGTGACCATCGTCTCCGGACCCGACAGCATAACCCCGTCAGAGCTGTAGGTGGCCATCCGAATATCGGTGCCGAGCAGTTGGTCGCCTGTGCCATGCCCGTAGGCTATAGTAATAGTGCCGTCCGAGCGTTGCACCAGCTGCGGAAATGCGGAGCCCACCGACGGTGTCGAGACTTGTCTGAAGAGCGATCCGTCCGAATTGAAAATATTGAACCGGACTTCAGATGCCTGATTGTTAATGGTAGTCATGTGAGCAATGGCGAAGCGGCCATCCGCGAGCGCAGTGATCACAGATCCAGTCTGATTAGGCTCGTTTGCAACCCGCGTATGTGCGTACCACTCGCCGGTCTTCGGTTCGCCATTTACGTCAAAAACACGACCGAAAACATCCTGCCCAGTCCCATCCCCGGGCCCTTCCCAGATAACAACGAAGTCCCCATTGGGCAGCACGGCAATATCGGGATTATTCTGATCCCCCGATTTCGTTAGGTTGATGAGCCCTGCTGATTTCGTAACCCGACCGAGACCATCATGAACCTCCATCATGATGTCGGTGCCGGTCCCCTGAACGTTGGCCTGCCAGACCAGGACAAACCCACCATTCGGCAAGGCCCTGACTTTCGGACTCGTATGCTGCGCCTGGCCTGCAATGAACTCGATTTCGCCATCAAAGCGGGTGGTCATGATGCACCTTAACGGTAGGTCGATTAACGTTATATTAGCGCATTGTTACAAGGTTTCTCTCCATAAGTAAACTCCCTCTCCGACCTTCTGAAGTTATGGTTTACGGGGCAAGTTTGGCTAATCGAGCCCGCCAGCCAGAATACCGCTGATGTATACGACCGGACCTTCCGAAAGATATTAAGGAGGCACGGCCCTCTTCATTGACGTAGGGAGTTTGCTTTGATAAAATAACCTTTAGTTTATTTCAATGAAATCAAACCTATTATTCAGTATTTTTGTATAATTTCTTGCAACTTTTAAGCATGATATCCAATAGACACACCCTGGGTGGTGATCAGTTTTACTAAAATCCGACAAAGCACGCGTGAGAGGACTTTCAATGCTATGCTGAGAAGCAGAACCGGGCCAACGTGAGGGACTTGAGAAGTAAATACGCTTCATCTTGAAGGCCACACTCACCAACCATTTCATCAAGTGCATTTCGTGGGCTTAGAGTCTGACTCAAAATGCGGCTATCCGCTGCCACCGAGGTGTCTTCCTGGCGCTCCCCGCACCTGAAACGGTGAAAATCTGTCCCGTTTGGGCCTGATTAAGCTTCCTATTCCTGCCAGGATGCAGCCACAGGATGCGTTCCGGGAGTTTTCAGTCAGCCTCTTAGATCTTCAGAAGGAAAATGGGAATTATTTCCGAACCAACACTCATCGCACGAACATGCGGTGCTGCCTTTGAAATATCCCAAGTGCATCCGATCCAGATGAGGGTCGCTCCAGACATCTTGCACCCGGCACCGGGGCATCGGTCGATCCGATACTCGCCTTCTCATGAGCGCGTCGTCCGGTGCGAACCCAGGATCCGCGTCGAAAAAAAGCCGAGCCTGCCTTTCCGCGCGAGGCGCACACTAGCTGCCCTGATCCAAATCGGAAGGCTTCGTCAGATCACGAAGAAGTCGTGGTAAGATAGCTTGAGTTTCTTATCCAAAGTCGCGACCTTCACTTTCGCCGCCGAGCCTGTGCCATCCCTGTCGTAATAGAGCGCGCCGGTCTTCTTGTCGTAAAGGATCCGGTCCGAGGAATCCTTGGCCTTGTCGCTCATCGCAAACATGCCGGACTTCAGCTTCAGCGGCCTGGACGGGCTGTCCTTGCCGAGTTTCGTGAACACAGCATTGTCGAGCCAGATCGTATCGTCCTTCACATTGTATTTGTAGATCCGATCGATGTTCGACTTGCGTGCCGCCGTGTCGAAGACAAAGGTGTCGCGGCCTGCCTCTCCATAAAGCCTGTCCATCCCGGAACTGCCATAAAGCGTATCGTTGTCCGTGCCACCGTAAATCGTGTCGTTGCCCGATCCAGCCTGGATCAAATCCTGCCCGCCATATCCTCTGAGAAGATTGGCGCCTTCGTTGCCAGTGATGGCATTGGACGTGTCGGAACCATCAAGATGATATGATACCGAACTTGCGAGATCCTCGAGCTTCAACACTTCAATTTCCGCATCTCGGGCGAGAGAATAAGATGACGATGCGAGGACGGTATCGAACCCGCCGCTGTTGGCGTCTCTGATCTGGTCACCCAACTGGTCGACCTTGTAGACATCGTCCCCCAGGCCGCCCATGAGGATGTCGGCGCCGCCTTTTCCATCCAGAAAATTGGCCCCCCGATTGCCAACCAGAGTGTTGTTCAGGCTGTTCCCCGTTAACGTCAGCGCGATGCTGCCGGTGGGGTCCAAAGCCATGAGATTCTCGATCACAAAGCCTTCGGTCAGAGTGTAACTTTTGCTCGTGCGGATCGTATCGTTTCCTCCGCTGTCGAGGATGACATCACCGAAGGGATCGACATAGACATCGTCTCCCGCTCCTCCCTCGAGCGTGTCGATCCCAGCGCCACCTTCCAGGGTATCGCTACCGTTTCCGCCGATCAGGTGATCATGATCAAGGCTGCCCATGATCCAATCGTTGAAGATCGAGCCGATCACACCCTGGATGCTGTCGTAACGATCGCCTGCAGCCTCGCCGGTGTTCAGAATCGGATTGGCGAGAGAAATCGTCAGGCCCGTTCCTGCCTGCGCATAAGAAGCGAAGTCGAATCCTCCCCCTCCTTCCAGCAAGTCCCTGCCCAGACCGCCCGCGAGGGTATCCTTGTCGTCGCCCCCATAAAGGCTGTCGTTTCCTTCACCGCCGAAAAGCTGGTCGTCCCCGCCCGCCCCGTTCAAAGTATCGTCGTTGGCAGTTCCGGTACGGGTTTCGCTCCCGGCTGTTCCAGTCCAATTCTCTCCTGGAGCTAGTAAGGCGGGGGAAAACTCAGGCAATTTTGCGATGTCCCCTGTATGACCGATGACATTCACGATACGCGGTTCAGCCGCCATTTTACTCTCCAGCCAGATCACGATACGTTAGTACGTATCAAATTCGAGCCTGGAAATGCAATGCGTTTCAATAACCATCTGCTCACAGAGGGTCTGAACAGCCGAGGACGCCCCCTTTGGTTGTCCTGGGGCTATCCAGGAGCGCTCTGGCCTCTGCAATACCTTGGCAGGAGACTTGCGGAACACAGCGAGAACGGCTACCTTGTTCCCGATTTGTTTCAGAATCGCTCCGCTTGGGAGCAGTAAGGGCCAGCCATGCTGACGCGCAAACAGCACGAATTGCTCCGCTTCATTCATGAGCGGCTACGTGAAACCGGGGTGCCGCCGTCCTTCGACGAGATGAAGGATGCGCTCGATCTCAAGTCGAAGTCCGGCATCCACCGCCTGATCACGGCGCTCGAGGAGCGCGGCTTCATCCGCCGCCTGCCGAACCGAGCCAGGGCGCTCGAAGTGATCCGGCTGCCGGAGAGCACCAGCGGGGCGGGAAGCCAGCGGCGCTTCACGCCGAGCGTGGTCGAAGGCGGTCTGGCCGGCAAGGCCAAGGCTGCGCCTCAGGCGGCTCCCGATCCGCGCGACCGCGAGATGTCGATCCCGGTCATGGGCCGGATCGCCGCCGGCGTGCCGATCTCGGCGATCCAGACCCGCAGCCACTCGATCACCCTGTCGGGCGATTTCCTCTCTCAAGGCGACCACTTCGCCCTCGAGGTGCGTGGCGACTCGATGGTGGAGGCCGGCATCCTCGACGGCGATCTCGTGGTGATCCGCCGGCAGGACACCGCTAATACGGGCGACATCATCGTGGCTCTGATCGACGACGAGGAGGCGACCCTGAAGCGCTTCCGCCGCCGCGGCTCCTCCATTGCGCTCGAAGCCGCCAACCAAGCCTACGAAACCCGCGTGCTCGGCCCCGACCGGGTCAAGATCCAGGGCAAGCTCGTCAGTCTGGTTCGCCGGTACTAACGTCTTCTTCAGGGAAGTCCTGCTCGGGGACAGGCTGCGCGCGGCGCGGTCTTTCCCGGGCGGGTGGCGTTTCGGCCCGAAGCGTTTCTGCGCCTGGCCAGGGCGAGATCTCACGCCCTCTTTTGACCGAGCGCATTTCGATGGCGTCCGTGCCGAAGCGGATCGTCGTCGCGCCGTGCTCCTTCAGTCTTTCACCATCCAGAACGAGGCGCGCCTTGCACGTTGGCGGCGCCTCAAGTCTTGAGATGATTGCGGTCGCGCGGCGGCAATCCTCGTCGAAGGCCGAAAAATCCTGGACGAATGCGATCCAGCGTTGATCTCCAGCGGCAACGACACAACCTGCCGCATCGCATCTTGCCTCCCGCCTGAGGCTTGCATCATCGATGCTTCTTGCATCTCCATCGGCGCGCAGCCACTGCTCGGCGACGAAATCGGATGGGCGCCCCGCAAGTGACAACCGTCCGCTTTCGCTGCGAATGGCAGCCCCTGCCCCATCCCGGTCGATGAAGATGTCGTAGCGATGAGGCGTGGCGGCGAAAGCCAGCCCTGCTCCGGCGGGCACGAGAGCGAGCCATCGCAGGGGCGAGACTGGGATGGTCAGAACGATCAAGCCGATGCTCAGGAGGACAAGAGCAGCAATGCCCAATGCCGGAACGACGATGGTCGAACCGCTGAAACCGCCGACCCAGGCCGAGACATCGAGCACCAGCGAGACAGCGGCTCCCATGAGTTGCCAAATCGGACGGTCGAGGCCGAAGGGATAGGCCAGCACGCCGAGGACGGCGGATGGCATCACAATGAGCGACACAAGTGGCAGAGCGAGCGCATTGCCGATGAGACCGTAGGGGTTCAGGCTCTGGAAGTGATAGGCAGTGAAAGGCGCGGTTGCGATGCTGGCCACGAGCGTCGTCGTAAGGAGCCCCAACATCGCCTAACCGCTCCAGGCAAGACCTCGATCGAATAGGGTGGCAGGAGCCCCTTCTCTGTGCTGCCAATGCATCAACGGCACGAGCGCCATCATCGCGGCAACGGCACCAAACGACATCTGGAAACTCGGACCCAGCAGCGCCTCCGGCTCGCGCGCCAGCACGATGAGTGCGGCAATCGACAGGTTGCGCATGCTCAAGGCCGGACGATCCACCAGAACCGCACCGAACATCACGAGCGTCATGATGAGCGAGCGCTCGGTGGCGACATCGGAGCCGGAAAAGACGCAATAGATCGTCGCTCCGATCATCGCCGCGATAGCCGCGATCTTTTTCACCGGCCAAAGCAGTGCGAGCTGGGGCGCAAGGGCCAGCAGCGCGCGCACGAGCCAGAAGACGGTGCCGGCGGCCAGCACCATGTGGAGGCCCGAGATCGACACGATGTGATAGATGCCGGCCCCGCGAAGGACGTCGTTCGTGGGTTCCGGAATAAGTCCTCGCTTGCCCGTCACCAGCGCGGCACCGACGCCACCGGCGGCCCCGCCGATGGCCGAGGCGATGCGCTCCGTCAGCACATTGCGCGCCTCGTCGACACGTGCCGCCAGCCACAGGGGCCAGTCCGGCTTTGCCGATGAGCCGATCTGGCGCACCTGACCAACCATGGAGCCCACCGCGCCGATCACTTTGAAATGGGCATCGCGGGCAAAGTCGTAACCTCCAGGCCAAGCGGCCTGCGGTGGAGGAAGCAGGCGTGCCGTGCCGGCGATCATCTGTCCGGGTGAGAGCCCCTCGCCCTTGCGCACCGAGACCCGCACGCGCTTGGGCCGTTCGGCTTCGGCGATGTCCTTCATCTCCGTCACGCGCAGAAGCAGCCGCTTTCCCTCCTCACGGTCTTCGATGCTCTCGATGAAGCCTGTCATCGGCGTGATGACCATGCGGGTGAGAGCGGGCGCCGCCACGCTCCTGGCGCGGATCACGCCGGCAGAGAAGCCTGCGAAGAGCGCCGCGAGCGCGATCAAGGCGGAAAAAACTGCCAGGTTCCGGCGAAGGGCAATCGCGCCGGCACTGAAGAGCGCAAAGGCTCCGAGTGGCGCCCACAAGGCAGGCTGTCCCTCGGCCTGGAAGAACAGGACGATACCGATCCCGATGAAGATCGCGATCCAGGGAAAGAGCCGGCGCTGTTCGATCTCCAGGGCGATGTTGCGAGACAGCCACCCGCGCCCATCCGGAAGCGCCCAGTCCCAGGGAGCGCTCCGGGGCCGAGACAGCACCGCAACCCGCGCGGTGCTGCGCGGGATCCTGCGGGGCCTTTCTCGGTTGTCTTCCATCGCGGCTTCGTCTTAACGCGGGTCTCAACGCATGCTAGACGACCGCACGCTCCGGCCCAAACCGCCCTGTGGATTGAGTCGGATGACGCTGCGGATGGTAAAGCCGCGTGCCCGAAAGTTTTTCAAGTCAAGGTTTCCTGCGATGACCGTCGTCACCCGCTTCGCCCCGTCTCCCACCGGCTTCCTGCATATCGGAGGGGGACGCACGGCCCTGTTCAACTGGCTCTATGCCAAGCGGCACGGGGGCAAGATGCTTCTGCGCATCGAAGACACGGATCGGGAACGCTCGACAGACGCCGCCATCGCCGCCATCCTCGACGGGTTGAAATGGCTCGGCCTCGATTGGGATGGTGACGTGGTCTACCAGTTCTCCCGCGCCGCCCGCCACAAGGAAGTCGCCGAGAGCCTGTTGGCGCGGGGCCGCGCCTATTATTGCTATGCGAGCCAGCAGGAGCTGGAGGAGATGCGCGAGACCGCCCGCAAGGAGGGCCGTCCCCTTCGTTATGACGGCCGCTGGCGCGACCGCGACCCGTCCGAGGCTCCGGAGGGCGTCAAGCCCGTCATCCGCCTGAAGGCGCCGGCCGAGGGCGAGACGGTGGTCGAGGATGAGGTGCAGGGCCGCGTCGTCTGGCAGAACAAGGATCTCGACGATCTCGTGCTCCTGCGCTCGGATGGCACGCCGACCTACATGCTCGCCGTGGTGGTGGACGATCACGACATGGATGTGACGCACGTCATCCGTGGTGACGATCATCTGACCAACGCGGCGCGCCAGACCCAGATCTATCAGGCCCTCGGCTGGGATGTGCCGAAGATGGCTCACATCCCCCTTATCCATGGCCCGGACGGCGCCAAGCTCTCCAAGCGTCATGGCGCTCTCGGCGTCGAGGCGTATCGCAGCATGGGCTATCTGCCGGAGGCTTTGCGGAACTATCTCGTGCGCCTCGGCTGGAGCCATGGCGACCAGGAGATTTTCTCCACGCAAGAGATGATCGATGCCTTCGATCTCGGCAGTATCGGTCGCTCGCCGGCGCGCTTCGATTTTGCCAAGCTCGAGAACCTCAACGGGCATTACATGCGTCAGTCCGACGACGAGCGGCTGGTGCAGGCGCTTGAGGATCTGCTGCCGGAGCTCGATAAGGACGAGCACCATCTCGGCCGGACGTTCAAGCCCGGCCTGCGCCAGAAGCTGATCGCCGCCATGCCGGGTCTGAAGGAGCGCGCCAAGACGCTCGTGGAGTTGCTCGACAGCGCCTATTATCTCTACGCCCAGCGGCCGCTGCATCTCGACGAGAAGGCGGCGAGCCTGCTGGCGGATGGCCGTTTGCGCCTCGTCGGCATCGCCGCGAAGCTCGAAGCCATCTCCGACTGGTCGTCCCACAGCGTCGAGGCCGTCGTGCGCGAGCATGCGGAGGCGATCGGAGCCAAGCTCGGCCAAGTGGCGCAGCCGCTCCGAGCGGCTTTGACGGGGCGCGCCACCTCACCCGGTCTCTTTGACGTGATGGCGGTCCTCGGCAAGGACGAAACCCTGTTGCGCCTGAACGACCAAATCAAGGATGCGCCCGCTGCATAGCGGGCGAATCTCGCCTTTAGACGTGCTTGCTCCGTTCCTACGGATAAGCTACCGAAGGCGCCATTATCCTACCGACCGACCGGCAGACCTCGGTTCGGCAGCCGCGGAGACCTTCTCCGTTCCACAGGTTGCTCTAGGTTCTGCCCGGCCTCCTTTTTGAAAGGGCCATGACGCATGAGTTCCAACACCAGCACACTCACAGTCGACAACAAGTCCGTGGAACTGCCGGTCAAAGAAGGCACCATTGGCCCGAGCGTCATCGACATCTCGAAACTCTACGGCCAGACCGGGATGTTCACTTACGATCCCGGCTTCACCTCGACGGCGGCGACCGAGTCGAAGATCACCTATATCGACGGCGACGAGGGCATCCTGCTCTATCGCGGCTATCCGATCGACCAGCTCGCCGAGCATGGCGACTTTCTGGAGACCTGCTACCTGCTGCTCTACGGCGAGCTGCCGACCGCAGCCCAGAAGGCCGATTTCGACTACCGCGTCACGCGCCACACCATGGTGCACGACCAGATGAACCGGTTCTTCACCGGCTTCCGCCGCGATGCGCACCCGATGGCCATCATGGTCGCCTGCGTCGGCGCCCTTTCGGCCTTCTATCACGACTCGACCGACATCTCGGATCCGCACCAGCGCATGATCGCGTCCATGCGCATGATCGCCAAGATGCCGACGCTCGCCGCCATGGCCTACAAGTATTCCATCGGCCAGCCCTTCGTGTATCCGCAGAACGATCTGGACTACTCGTCCAACTTCCTGCGCATGTGCTTCGCGGTTCCGGCCGAGGAGTACAAGGTCAATCCGGTGCTCTCGCGCGCTCTCGACCGGATCTTCATTCTGCACGCCGATCACGAGCAGAACGCCTCGACCTCGACCGTGCGTCTGGCTGGCTCCTCGGGTGCCAACCCGTTTGCCTGCATTGCGGCCGGCATCGCCTGCCTGTGGGGACCGGCTCACGGCGGCGCCAACGAAGCGGCGCTGAAGATGCTGGAAGAGATCGGCACGCCGGATCGCATTCCGGAATACATCGCCAAGGCGAAGGACAAGAACGATCCGTTCCGCCTGATGGGCTTCGGCCACCGGGTCTACAAGAACTACGACCCGCGCGCCCGCATCATGCAGAAGACCACGCATGAGGTGCTGAACGAGCTCGGCATCAAGGACGATCCGCTCCTCGATGTGGCCGTGGAGCTCGAGCAGATTGCGCTGAAGGACGATTACTTTGTCGAGAAGAAGCTCTACCCGAACATCGACTTCTATTCGGGCATCACGCTGAAGGCGATGGGCTTCCCGACTTCCATGTTCACGGTGCTGTTCGCGCTCGCCCGCACGGTCGGCTGGATCGCCCAGTGGAGCGAGATGATCGAGGATCCGTCCCAGCGCATCGGCCGCCCGCGCCAGCTCTATACGGGCGAGAAGGAGCGCGATTACGTCACGGTCGCCCAGCGCGGGTGAGACAAGCGGAAACGCTGACATTGAAAAGGGGCCGAAAGGCCCCTTTTCATTGCTGCTGTTTACTGGCTTAGTGTCATTCCCGACCGGAGCGGTGGGGAAGGGAATCCATAGCGACAGAGCGTGTGAGTGGATCCCCTTCCCGCGCTTCGTGCGCCGGAGATGATATTCGCGAAAAGCGCCTATGCTTTCGCCGGGCCGGTCAACACCTCGTCGACAATCCTTGCCGCACGCTCGCTCGGTACCTCGTTCCCGATTTTCATCAATTCATCGAGCTTGCTGAACGCTGCGAGCTGTCGCTGCCGCTCAGGAGTCTCGCTCAGGAGTGGCAGAAGCGCATCGGCGAGCCTCTCGGGCGTGCAATCCCACTGGATCAGCTCGGGGATGACGTTCTCGCCGAGCACCAGGTTCGTCAGCACGATGGACGGTGCCTTGATGAGGTATTTCAGCACTTCCTCGATTTTTGAAACCCGGTAAGCGACGACCATCGGCACGCCGGAGAGTCCGAGTTCGAGAGTCACGGTGCCGGAAGCGGCGAGCGCTACGTCGGCCTGCCTGAAGGCTGCCCACTTGGCGGCCTCGCCTTCCACGATCCGTGGCTTCACGCTCCAGGATTGCGCCCGTGCCCGGATCTCCTGCGCGACGTGCGAAACCGCCGGGATCGTGACCTCGAAGGGATGTGGCGAACGCTCCTTCAGGAGCGTCAACGCCTCACCAAAGGGCTCCATGAGTCGGCTCACCTCCGAGCGGCGGCTCCCCGGCAGGACAAGGAGCTTGAGAGGTTTGCTCTCCACACTTCCGCGCTCACCGGGCGCAGGCCTGATCTCGGCGAGACGCTCGATCAGTGGATGACCGACATACGTTGTCGGCGGGCCGCCTAGACGCTTGTGGGCCTCTGGCTCGAAGGGCAGCAGGGCGAGAACGTGATCCACATAGGCCCGCATCTTCGGCGCGCGGCCGGGTCTCCAGGCCCAGACGGATGGGCTGACATAGTCGATAATGGGAATCTGAGGGGCACGCTGTCGGACGGCCTTAGCGACCCGATGCGTGAAATCCGGACTATCGATGATGACGAGCATGTCGGGATTCGCCGCGACAGCAGCATCAGCTGTGAACCGAATGCGCTTTAGAATAGAGGGTAGCCGCGCGATGACGGCGGAAAACCCCATGACGGCAATCTCTTCAAGAGGAAACAGGCTCTTCAGGCCTTCCTTCTCCATGGCGTGCCCGCCCACACCGCCGAAGCGCACGCGTTCGCTGCCGAGCCGGACCTTCAGGGATCGCATCAGCTTCGCGCCGAGCTGATCGCCCGATTCCTCGCCGGACACGATCCAGATCGTCAGCGGCTTTTCCTCAGCCAAGGGAATTCTCCATCCAGGGCAGGTGGACGGCGACGAGAAACAGGCCGAGCCGGTCAGCCATGTGCAGGGTCTTCTCCTGCTCCAGCACAAAAGTGGAGCCCGCGCCGACGGCAATGCCGGAAAGCCCTGCCTTTGCCGCTTCGACGACTGTGCGGGGTCCGATGGTCGGCATGTCGACCCTCAGGTCCTGACCGCGCTTGGCGGCCTTGATCAGCACCCCGCCCTCCTCGCGGCGGCGAAGGCCAAACCACGATTGGCGCATCTTCATGACCCGCCTCATCATCCGGTCGGTGCCCTCGGGTCCTTCGATCGCCAGCACGTGCCGGCGAGCGATAACGGCACCCTGGCCGATATCGAAGGCTGACAAGGATTTGAGGAGATCGAGGCCAAGGGCAATGGCCTCACGGTCATCCGCCTTGGGTGAAAGTTTTCCGCTCAATGACCGCGCGGCAACGAGATCGGGCGCGAGCTCATGGGCGCCGACCACTCGATGGCCCCGCTCCTCCAGCAGCATCACGGCTCCGCGCAGCACCTGATCGTCGCCGCGCGTGATGACCTCCTTCACCTCATGCATGTTTCGCAGCAGCGAATAGGCACTGAGGAGCGCGGAAAAGCCGGGACGGCGTACGGCGCCGACAAGGGAGACGGCCTGCGGCTGCCACCCTTCCAGTGTGTTCATGATGGTCTTGAGATCGAGAAGGTCGACGGTGGCATGGGCGCGACGCTGGAGTTCGGCTTCCGCGAAGCCGCGGAAGGCCAGCACGCGGACCTCTTGTCCCGTCCGCTCGAGATGGTTCACGAGTTGGATGGGAAGCTGCCCGGCCCCGGCGAGAATCGCGATTGGGCCTGCAGACATCAGCCCACCGAACTGACGGGATCCCGCGGTGTGCAGATCGCGCGATCCTTGCCTTCACGGATGAAGTCGAGGATCTCGTGCACGAAGGGATGATCGTCGAACTCGCCGGCCACGTCCTCGACCCGCTCCGACAAGGTGCCCTCATCGGCGAATAGCAGGCGATAGGCCCGACGGATGTCGTGGATCTGCTCGCGGGTGAAGCCGCGGCGGCGCAGACCGATGATGTTCAGACCGGCCAGATGCGCCCGGTTACCCATGGCCATGCCATAAGGAATGAGATCGTTCTCGAGCCCCGACATGCCGCCGACGAAGGCGTGGGAGCCGACACGGGCGAACTGGATCACGGCGGAGCCGCCGCCGAAGATCACGAAATCGCCCACCGTGACATGGCCCGCCAGCATCACGTTGTTGGAGAGAATGCAGTCGTTGCCGACCTTGGTGTCATGGCCCACATGGGAATTGGCCAGGAAAGCGCAGCGGTCGCCGATGATTGTGCGCAGGCCACCGCCCTCGGTGCCGGGGTTCATGGTCACGCCTTCGCGGATCATGCAATCGGCACCGATCTCGAGCGTCGAGGCCTCGCCTTTGTACTTCAGGTCCTGCGGAATGTGACCGATGGAGGCGAAAGGGAAGATCCGTGTCCGTGGCCCGATTTTCGTGCGTCCGGCCAGGGCCACATGGCTCATGAGCTGGCAGCCCTCGCCAAGCTCAACCTCGGGACCGACCGTGCAGAACGGGCCGATCTTCGCGCCCGGGCCGATCTTCGCGCCATCCTCGATGATGGCGGTCGGATGAATCGCGGTTTCCATTATTCGAGCACCAGCATGGCACTGACCTCGGCCTCACAGACGAGCGTGCCGTCCACCTTGGCCTCGCCTTTGTACCACCACATGTTGCGGCGGTTGTTCAGCTTGCGCATGTGGAACTCGACCCGATCGCCCGGCTCCACCGGTTTGCGGAATTTCACCTTATCAATCGTCATAAAAAATACCTGCTTCGGCTTAGCCTGCTGCGCAATCTTCGCCTTGACGCAGATGGCGCCTGCCGTCTGAGCCATGGCCTCGATCAGGAAAACGCCTGGAAAGATCGGGCGGGACGGGAAATGGCCCGTGAATTGTGGCTCATTGAAGGTGACATTCTTGATGCCGATGCAGGAATTGTCGCCGTCGATCTCAATGATCTTATCGACCAGGAGGAAGGGATACCGGTGCGGCAGAAGCTCCAGGATCTCCATGATATCGGCGGATTGAAGCGTGGTAGCCGCTTCGGACATGACGGGAACTCCAGGCAGTAATGGATGCCTTCAACGAACGTTATGAAGACGCATCGTCGTCTTTGGCGGAATCGCCCTGGGATGCAAGCTTTTTCAGCGCCGTGATCTCGCGGAACCACTCGCGCATCGGCCTGGCCGGGATGCCGCCCCAGCGGGCGCCGGCCGGTACATCGCCGTTGACGCCGCTGGTGGCCGCGATCTGCGCGCCCATGCCGATCCGCACATGGCCTTTGACGGCGACCTGACCACCGATAGCCACATAGTCCTCGATCGTCGTCGAGCCGGCGATGCCGACCTGGGCAACGATCACGCAATGGCGGCCGATCACCACATTATGGGCGATCTGGACAAGATTATCGATTTTCGTGCCCTCGCCGATCACCGTATCTCGGCTGGCACCCCGGTCCACGGTCGTGTTGGCACCGATCTCCACGTCGTCCTGGATGATGACCCGGCCAACCTGCGGCACCTTGAGGTGTCCCTGCGGCCCCATGGCAAAGCCGAAGCCATCCTGTCCGATACGCACGCCCGGGTGGAGAATGACGCGGTTGCCGACGAAGGCGTGGGATACGGTCACGCTAGCAGCGACGGTGCAGTCCCGCCCGATCTTAACCTTTGGCCCGATCACGGAATGGGCTCCGATCAAGGTCCCAGCGCCGATCTCCGCATGGGGGCCGATAACGGCCCCGGGATCGACCCGAACTCCATGCTCCAACCTGGCGGATGGATGCACGAAGGAGCCTGGCGAAATCCCAGTCGAGACGAAGGATGATTCCGGCCGCATGGCGGACGGGAACATGAGCCCGAGCACCTGGGCAAAAACGCGATAGGCCTGCGGGGTGACGATGGCGATGGTCTGGGACGGCACCTTCGCGGCGTAGCGCGGCGTCACGAGGCATGCCACCGCGCGCGTTGCCGCCAAAGCGCCAACATAGGCCGGGTTGTCCATATAGGCGAGATCGCCGGGACCGGCACTTTCCAGAGGCGCAACGCCTTTAAGCAAAAACTCCCCGTCGATGCCGTCGGGGAGCGTTGCATTCGCCAACTCTGCCACCTGACGCAGATTCAACGTCTGGCTTTGCGGAAAGAAATTGGATTCTGTCATGAAGAATAAGTGAGGGCACCTCTCGGCGCCCTCCCCGATTTAGAAGCGCGTACCGCCCGAGAACCGGAAGGCCTGGGTGCGGTCGGCTCCGACCCGAACACCATCTCTGAAAACACCCTCTTCCTTCGAGAGCGCATATGCGTAGTCGAAGCGGATCGGACCGAGCGGCGAGTTCCACAGGATGGAGGCGCCGACAGAGGAGCGGATCATGTCGCTGTCGAGAACCTCGATGCAGTTCTGCGGCACGTTGGGATCCTGCGTGCAAACCGCGTCGGCGGGATCGAGGATGCTGCCGCCATTCACGTTAAAGACAGTCGGACCTTCATAGCCGAAGAGCGTACCGGCATCGGCAAAGACGGCACCCTTCAGGCCGAGCTCGCGCGGCAGACCCCAGATCGGGAACTGCACTTCGAGCGTACCGCCGAAATAAGTGGTGCCGCCGATGGCGTTCGCACGGCTGTCGAGGCTCGAGATATCACGCGGTCCGATGCCGTTCGGTGCGAAGCCGCGGACCAGCGACGGACCCATGAAGAAGTGGTCGACGATGCGGAGATCGCCGTTATCGCCGTCATCGTCGCCGCTGTTGAAGCCCATGATGTGACCACCCTGGATACGAGCGATACCGACCACGTCTTCGAACAGTTCGCGGTAGTAGCGTGCATCGCCGGTCACACGGAAGTAGCGGGAGTCACCACCAAGACCGGCGAAGTCCGTCTTCACTTCGGCGTAGAAGCCGTTACGCGGCTCACGGATGCTGTCGAGCGTATTGTAGTTGAACGTCAAGCCCGCGAGCGAAGTAATGGTGTCGCCCTGCGATTCCTTGATAGCCAGAGAGGCTTCACCGTTGCCTTCGCAGAACTGACGGTTCGGCGTCCCGTTCGCGTTCAGCTGCGTATAACCCGGGATCGGAGCCGAGCAGTCGTTATACGGCTGATCGAGGTCGTTCGGGATATCCAGCGACTGCTGATAGAGCGAGTAGCGCGCAGTGACCGTGAACTCTTCCGTCATCGGAAGGCCGAGGCGCAGCGTACCGCCGGTCATCCGGTTCTCGTAACGGGAATACCGGGTCTGATCGCTGAACTTCGAGAACAGATCGATACCAGCCGACATCCGGTAGCCGAGGAAGTACGGCTCCGTGAACGAGAAGTCGACGCCGTGAGCGCGTTGACCGAGCTGGCCGGCGAGACGGACGAACTGACCGCGGCCAAGGAAGTTGGTCTCGGTGACCGAGACTTCACCGATGAAGCCGTCAGCCGTGGAGTAGCCGCCCGAGATGGCGAACGACCCGGTGGACTGATCCTCGACATCGACGTTCACGACCACACGGTCGGCCGAAGAGCCGGGCTCGTTCGAAATGCGAACCTGCTTGAAGTAGCCGAGGTTGTTCAGACGACGCTCGGCGCGATCGACGAGCACCTGGTTATAAGCATCGCCCTCACCAAGCTCGAACTCACGACGGATCACGTAGTCACGGGTACGGCTGTTGCCGCGCACGTTGATGCGCTCGATGTAGATTCGCGGACCTTCCTCGACCACGTAAGCAAGGTTGACCGTGCGGGTCGCAGGATCGCGGGTGCCGACCGGGCGCACCTGAGCGAACGGATTTCCTTGGCGACCGACATTGGTGGTCAGCGCCTGAACCGACTTCTCGACGGAGTCAGCATTGTAAACCGAACCCTCCGAGGTCACGATTCCACGGCGAAGCCCTTCGGCCTCAACCCCAGCAAGTCGGGGATCGACGCTGATATTGCCGAATCGATACTGCTCACCCTCATCCACCGTGATGGTGATGATGTAGCCGCCGGCATTGGCGTCAAACGTCACATCGCTGGAGACGAGACGGTAATCGGCATAGCCGTTCTTCAGGTAGTAGCGGCGGATGAGATCGAGATCGTTCGAAAGCCGGTTCGGATCGTAGACGTCGGTGCTCTTGAGAAAGCTCAGGAGGTTCGACTCGGTGGTCTGCATGACACCACGCAGACGGCTGGACGAGACCTGATTGTTGCCGACAAAGCGGATCTCTTCCACGCCAGTCTTGTCACCCTCGTTGATGGTGTAGACCACGTCGACCGTGCCGTTGGGCAGATCGACCAGGCGAGGCGTGACCGCGGCCAGACCACGGCCAGAACGGCGATAGACCTCAAGAATTCTCTGAACGTCGGCGTCGACGGTCGCCTGATTATAAGGAGCGCGGGCACGGGCCTGCAACTGATCCTCGATCAGGGCCTTCTCGACCCTCTTGTTACCTTCGATCACCACCCGGTTGACGATGGGACCCTGAGCAGCCGAGGCGCGGCGATTCCCCGGGGCCACCTGCTGCGCGAAGGCGCTCTCCGCGGCAGTAATCCCGACCATCAGCGCACTGATCGCGACAATGGCGGTGGTAGCCGGCTTTTTCCGGCGAGGCGTGGTCGTCGACATCATCAACTGGCCCGTTCTTTATATTCTGTCCCTAGCGAGGAAGGCCCCGCAGGTTGGAGACGAGTGCCCCCAACCTTATCTGTGTGGACCGCTTGTACAAACTTTCGCCGTTATTGCAAACGGCACATCCACAACAGAGTACCAATTTTTAAATAGCGTGGCGTCCTTGTCACGATCCCTGGGTCAGAAAACTGGTGCCAAGGTGAACAAGATCATTCCAAGTGGCGAAAAGCATGAGCATCGCCACCAGGGCAAACCCAATTCTGAAGCCGATTTCCTGGGCTTTTTCGCTCAAAGGACGCCCGCGAACCGCCTCAATGGCATAGAACAGAAGATGGCCGCCATCCAGCAACGGAATGGGAAAAAGGTTAATGAGACCGATCGAGACGGACATGAATCCGATCAAACTGACCAGACTATAGACCCCTCCGACATCGAAAGCGGTGCCCGAGGCCCGGGCGATTCCAATAGGGCCGGAGAGCTGGTCGGTCGATTCCCAGCCCATAACCAGGCGGCGGATGAAGTTGATGGTCCGCTCGACAAGGTTCCAGGTTTCGACCACGGCGGCCTTGACTGCCCCCCACGGCGTATAGGTCAGACGCTTGATTGCAGAAGGATCGCGGGAAGCCTCGACACCGAGCAGTCCGATGCGCTGCTTGCCGAAGGGACTGGTCCGCTCGACGAAGTTGGGCGTTGCCGTAAGGGCAACGACTTGGCCGCTGCGCTCAACCGTGAAATCAAGGGGTTCCCCCGCGCTGGAACTCACAATGAGCTGCATATCGGCGAAGGTTTGGATCTGTCGGCCGTCGACAGTCAGAATCAGATCCTTGGGCTGGAAGCCCGCCTTTTCGGCCGCGCTTCCAGGCTGGACGGCCTCGATGCGTGGCTCCAGGACCTGCCGACCGTTGAAGTAGTTGAAGCCGGCGAAGATGGCGATGGCCAGGATGAAGTTGGCTATGGGGCCTGCCGCCACGATGGCCGCACGCTTGGCCACATTCTGGTGGGGAAAACTGATCGCCCGCTGCTCCAGGGGCATTCGATCGAGCTGATCCTGGTCAGGAACGCTGGCCGCATTGAGGTCGCCGACGAATTTGACGTAGCCGCCGAGGGGAATCGCAGAGATCTTCCAGCGGGTGCCCTTCTTGTCAGTCCAGCCGATCAACTCGCGCCCGAAGCCGATGGAAAAGGCCGTGACGCCGACCCCGCAGAGGCGTCCGACCCAGAAATGACCGAACTCGTGGACGAACACGACGACCGTGAGAACTACAAGGAAGGAGATCAGGGTCAGGAACAGGGTACCTGTCGCGCCGCTGATCATCGAGAGAAAATCCATCATCGTCCCTTTCGCGCTCTTTAGAGCTGCGTCGCTTCGGCATAGGCCGGAATGAGCTGCCGCGCCGCCTGCCGGGCCTCCTGATCGATGCCTAGCGCATCCGCCACAGTTTCCGGCGCAGGAATTTGTCTTCCCGAGAAGGTCGAGCAAATGCTCTCAACCATCTCTGAAATATTGTAAAATCCGATCCGATCCGCCATATAGGCCTCGACTGCAATCTCGTTGGCGGCATTCAGGATCGTAGGCATCGCGCCTCCGGCCTTCAGCGCAGCTTTCGCCAGAGATAGGCATGGGAACCGTTGTTCGTCAGACCGCTCGAAGCTTAATCGACCAATCGCGGCGAGATCGAGACGGGGCAGGTCCATCGTCAGACGCCCCTGGTTGCGTAGCGCATTGGCGATCGGGACCTTCATGTCGGGCAGGGCGAGGCCGGCCGTCACGGCGCCATCGCTCCACTGAACGAGGCCGTGCACAATCGCCTCCGGATGAACCAGGACATCGAGACGCTCCTCTTCGATGTCGAACAGGTGATGCGCCTCGATCAGCTCGAGCCCCTTATTCATCAGGGTGGCCGAGTCGATGTTGATCTTCGATCCCATGGACCAGACCGGATGGGCCGACGCCACCTTGGCGCTAGCCTTTGCGATGCGCTCTCTGGGCCAGGTGCGGAAGGGGCCACCAGAGGCGGTTATCACCGCCTTTTCCACATCCCGGTTTGCACCCGCCGTAAGAGCATGATCCAGGGCGTTATGCTCGGAATCCACCGGCATGATCTCCACACCGAGACGGCGGGCATCGGCCATGAAGGCGGCGCCGGCGCAGACAAGACTTTCCTTGTTGGCAAGGGCAATTCGCCGGCCCGGCTTCAAAGCCGCGTGGGTCGGGGCCAAACCGGCCGTTCCGCTGATGGCGGCCACCACGACGTCGGCATCGCGCTCTGCAGCATCCAGAACCGCGGACGGGCCCGCACCATTCCTAATTCCGGTTCCTGACAAGGCCTGCTTTAACGCCTCCCCTCCGCGCTCATCGGCAAGGGCGGCGAATTTGGCTCCAAGCCGCCGAGCGGCATCCGCCAGGGCGGCCGCATCGCGCCCGCCCACGACCGCTTCAACACGAAACTCATCCCGATGGGCCAAGACGACATCGGTCGTCGAGCGGCCGATTGAACCGGTTGCTCCAAGAATCGTAAGGGAACGGGTCATCAATGCCTATGTCGTGAAATGAACAGTCAAAAGAACGGCTGCAACGATGAAGCATACGGCCCAGAAGCCGTCGAGGCGATCCATCACGCCGCCATGCCCTGGGATGAGATGGCTCGAATCCTTGACGTTGCAATGGCGCTTGAGAGCAGACTCGCCGAGATCTCCGATCTGGCTCGCGATGGATGCAATGATAGAGATAACAGCTGTGCCGAGAAGACCGAATGGCAGGCTCAGCCCATATTTCTTCCCGCCCCAGGCGACCAGCATCCCGCCCAGAGCTGCAGCGACGACGCCTCCGATGAACCCGGACCAGGTCTTTTTCGGGCTGATGGCGGGATAAAGCTTAGGCCCACCAAAGGTCCGTCCGGTGAAATAGGCGGCGATGTCGGTCGCCCAGACCACGGCAAACATCCACAGCAGCCCCAGAATGCCGAGTTCGAGATGGTCGCGCACGATCGGCGGCACGAGAACGATCAGAGACGCATAGAGGAAGCTCGAAGCGGCCCATCTCTTCTGCGCGCCCTTGGTAAGGACAAGACTCGCTGCCAGAAACACAAGACATGCTGCCACGAACAGGCCAAAGCTGGCATCGGTCAGAAAAAGCAGCGTCAGAACAGCAAGGCCGGAACCCAGGATCGCCTGCACCAACCGGCGCGGCTCGACCCCGGTCATGTCCGTCCATTCCACCATGATGGCGACACCGGCTGCCAGCCAGAACAGGGCGAACGGCCATCCGCCCCAATAGGCGGTCAGGAGGGCGAGTACGATCATGACGACGGCGGACAAAATCCGTGTCGTCAGTTCCTTGGACGGGGCTGGTTTCGGGCTGGATGGCAGGGAGGAGCCTTGGTCTGAGACCATCGTCAAACCGCCCGGGCGCTCAGGCCGCCGAACCGGCGCTCGCGCCTGCAGTATTCGTCAATGGCTGCCTTGAAGGCGGCCTCGTCGAAGTCCGGCCAGAAGCAGGGCAGGAAGACAAACTCGGAGTAAGCCGTCTGCCATGTGAGAAAGTTCGACACCCGCTGCTCACCTGAGGTCCGGATAACGAGATCCGGATCGGGGATGTCGTGAGTATCGAGGGCGGCTCCGACCGTATCCATATCGATATCGGCCGGATCGAGCGAACCTTCCTTGACCCGGCGCGCAAGAGCCCGCATGGCGCTCACGATCTCCTGGCGCCCACCGTAGTTGAACGCGATGACCAGGGTCAGGCCGGTGTTGGACCGGGTGAGCTGCTCCGCCTCTTCGAGCAGCAGACGGATGTCGGAGGTCAAGCCTTCACGCTCGCCGATGATCCGAACGCGGATGTTGTTGGCGTGAAGCTCGGCCAAGTCGTGGCGCACGAAACGCTTGAGGAGGCCCATAAGATAGGACACCTCATCAGCAGGTCTGCGCCAATTCTCCGCTGAGAAGCTGTAGACGGTGAGGTAACGGATACCGAGATTGGTCGCGGTTTTCACCGCACGGCGTATCGCCTCGATCCCCTTCCGATGGCCCTCGAACCGGGGCAGCCCTCTTTGAGCGGCCCAGCGTCCGTTTCCATCCATGATGATGGCAACATGGGTCGGCGTCCCCTCGCCCGCCTCTTGATGGGCTAGGATGGGGGCCGACCGCTTGGCTTCGCCGCTCATATTTCCGTCCCGATGCACGCCTGACGATCAGACGTGCATGATTTCCTTTTCCTTCGCCGCCAGAAGGGTGTCGACCTCAGCTACGAACTGATCCGTCGCCTTCTGCACCTGGTCGGCGTGGCGCTTTCCGTCATCCTCGCTGATGGCGCTGTCCTTCTCAAGCTTCTTGAGCAGGTCGAGACCGTCGCGGCGCACGTGGCGAACCGCGACCTTCGCCTCTTCAGCGTATTTGTGCGCGACCTTCACCATTTCCTTGCGGCGCTGCTCGTTCATTTCGGGGATCCGCAGACGGATCACCTGCCCCTCGGTCTGCGGATTGAGGCCGAGATCCGATTCCCGGATCGCCTTCTCCACGGCGGCCACCATACCCCGGTCCCAGACCTGAACGCTGAGGAGACGCGGCTCCGGCACGTTCACAGTGGCAACCTGCGCGATCGGCATCATGGCACCATAGGCGTCGATCTGGATCGGATCGAGCAGATTCGGCGAGGCGCGTCCGGTGCGCAGGCTAGCCAGGTCGTTCTTGAAAGCGTTGATGGCGCCCTGCATGCGGCGCTTCACATCGGCGAGATCAAAGGTCGTGGCCATCAGTTTCTGTCCTTACGCGAACTATTTAAACGGGCTTACGCTTCCAAGGGTCCAGCATCAAGGCCCTAGGATCAAGGGGCGACGACCGTGGAGGGCACTTTCCCCTGGAGAAGAGCGGTGACGGAGCTGGGAGCATGCACCGAGCCCACGATGATCGAGAGCTTGCTCTCGCGGGCCAGGGCGAAGGCTGCGGTATCCATGACCTTCAGATCTTTGGCGATGGCCTCGTCATGGGTCAGGCGGTCGAATCGGATCGCATTCAGGTCTTTTTTCGGGTCAGCCGAGTAGACGCCGTCGACCTGGGTCGCCTTCAAGACCGCGTCGCACCGCAGCTCGGCGGCGCGAAGGACGGCAGCGGTATCGGTCGTGAAGAAGGGATTGCCGGTGCCACCGGCCAGAACCACCACCTGCCCCTTGTCGAGGTGGTGCAGGGCCGGCTGACGGGCATAGGTTTCGCAGATCGTCGGCATGGAGACCGCCGACATGGTGCGGGCCGGGACGCCGGCGGCATTCAGAGCCGTCTCGATGGCGAGCGAATTCATCACTGTGCCGAGCATGCCCATGGAATCGGCCGTGGGACGGTCGATCCATCCGGCGGCGCTCATGCGGGCGCCACGGATGATGTTGCCGCCACCGATGACGACGGCAATCTCGAATCCGGCGCGGGTAGCCTGGGCCAGATCCTCGGCCAGGGAGGATAGGATCTGAGTATCGAGCCAGTAGCCGTCGGGAGCCATCAAGGCCTCACCCGAGAGCTTCACCAGGATGCGCCGGAACGTTGCCATCATCAGACCTTTCTTTTCGAGACCTCTCATGAAAACGGCGGCTGAAGAGCCGCCGTTTGCTTGGGTTCGATTTAGGCCTTGAGACCGGCCTGGGCGGCCACTTCGGCCGCGAAGTCCGGAGCCTCTTCCTTCTCGATGCCCTCGCCGAGAGCATAGCGGACGAAGGCCTTGAGGGTGACCGGCTTGCCGGCCTTGGACTCGGCTTCCTTGAGAACCTGGGTCACGGTCTTCGAGGGATCGTGCACGAAAGGCTGCTCCAGGAGGGTGACCTCCTTGAAGTAGCTCTTCAGACCGCTCTCGATGATCTTCTGCATGACATGATCCGGCTTGCCGGCGTTCTTGTCGCGCAGGATGGCGCTCTCGCGCTCGATCGTGGCGGCGTCGACGCCGGAGGCGTCAAGCGCAACCGGGCTGGTCGCGGCCACGTGCATGGCGATCTGGCGACCGAGCGTGCCGAGAACGGTCACGTCGCCCTCGGACTCAAGCGCCACCAGGACGCCGATCTTGCCAAGGCCTTCGGTCACTGAGTTATGGACATAGGACGCGATTACGCCCTTGGACACTTCAAGCTTGGCGATGCGGCGCAGGGTCATGTTCTCGCCGATGGTGGCGATGAGCTCCTGCAGGCGGTCCTTCACGGTCGTCTGCGAACCGGGGAAGTGAGCGGCTTCGAGCGACTCGACGGTGCCGTTGCCCATCAGGCCGATCTTGGCGGCTTCGCGCACGAAAGCCTGGAACTGGTCGTTACGGGCGACGAAGTCCGTCTCGGAATTGACCTCGAGGATCGTGGCAGTGTGACCGGAGGACTCGACGGCCACGAGGCCCTCGGCCGCCACGCGACCAGCCTTCTTGGCAGCCTTCGACAGGCCCTTCTTACGCAGCCAGTCGATCGCAGCTTCCATGTCGCCGTTGGTCTCGGCGAGAGCGGCCTTGCAGTCCATCATGCCAGCGCTGGTCGTCTCGCGCAGCTCTTTCACCATCGCAGCGGTAATGTTCGCCATGGCTTTTCCTTTCAATGGTTCACGCATAGAGGGAGCCCGGCGCTCGTGGAACGCCGGGCTCGATCATTCGTTCAAGCGGCGCTGCATGTTGCGGCGCCGTAAGGCTTACGCAGCAGCGGCTTCGATCATCGAGCGGGCCTGGTTGATCCAGCCATCACGCTCGAGACGGCCGTTCAGCTTCAGATCCTTGTCGAGCTGGGCGGTATCGCCCGGCTGCATGGCGGCAAGCTGCCAGTAGTGGAAGATGCCAGCCTCGTTGAGCTTCTTCTCGAGCTGCGGGCCAACGCCGTTCAGCTTGGTCAGATCGTCCGGGGCGCCGCGGGGAGCAGCCAGACGCTCGAACTGCTCGCCTTCATAGGCTGCGGTTGCCGTCTCAGCAGCCGGGAGCTCTTCGGCCATCGGGTTCTCGGACGCGCCGATATCGATACCCATGTCGCCGGCACCACGGGAGATGCCGTCGAGGGCAGCACGAGCAACCAGATCGCAGTAGAGCGAGATCGCGCGGCCGGCGTCGTCATTGGCCGGAACCGGGAAGGTAATGCCGTCCGGATCGCAGTTCGTGTCGACGATGGCAGCCACCGGGATACCGAGGCGCTTGGCCTCCTGAATCGCCAGCTGCTCCTTGTTGGTGTCGATGATGAAGATCAGGTCGGGCGTACCGCCCATATCCTTGATGCCGCCAAGAGCGCGCTCGAGCTTCTCCTTCTCACGGGCAAGCATGAGACGCTCTTTCTTCGTGAGGCCCTGGCCGCCGCCGGCGAGAATCTCGTCGACCTTGCGCAGGCGCGCGATGGAGCCGGAGATCGTCTTCCAGTTGGTCAGCATGCCGCCGAGCCAGCGGGAGTTCACATAGTACTGAGCCGAACGCTTGGCCGCATCGGCAACGGCATCGGAAGCCTGACGCTTGGTGCCGACGAAGAGCACGCGACCACCCTTGGCAACCGTGTCGCTGACGGCCTGAAGGGCGCGGTGCAGCATCGGAACCGTCTGGGCGAGATCGATGATGTGGATGTTGTTACGGGTGCCGAAGATGTACTGACCCATCTTCGGGTTCCAACGGTGAGCCTGGTGGCCAAAGTGAGCGCCAGCCTCAAGCAGGCTGCGCATCGAAAAATCGGGAAGCGCCATAGTTTATTCTCCGGTTAAGCCTCCGCGGAACAGTGGACCGGGTTAAGCCGGCCACCGGGATACCTCATGGGCTTATGAGGTGGATTCCGCGTGTGGGATAGGCGCGCATATAGGGGTAAAGCCGCCGAAATGCAAGCTGAAGGATGTCAGCCCCGGGAAGAGGCCTCAATCGCCCTATCTGGCCGCGGAAACCTCTTGCAGAGAAAGAACCGGGCATGGCCCTGAGGTTTCTCCCCTTGCTTGTTCTCCAGCATCCCGAAGGTTTCATAGCCAAGCTTCTCATAGAAGCTCCTGGCGCGCTGGCTGGAGGTGTCGAGCCAGGCTCCATGACAGCCGCGGCTCAAAGCCTCCTCCTCGGCCAATCGCATGATTCTGGCACCGAGCCCCTGGCTGCGGAGCTCTTCCGCAACCCAGAGAATCTTGATCAGCAGCCATCCATAAGATGTTCCGCCGATGAGCCCGCCGAGAACCGCGCCTTTCTGATCCCGCGCGAGAATCCCGAAAGGCGCATAGTCGCTTGCCGGGACGTTCTGCTTCAGGGAGGCGAGAAGGCGCATCTCGATCTCCTCCGAAAAAGCATCAGGATCGGGCTCGACCGCGATGCGGATATGAGAAAGCCTGTCATCCATGAATTTCCTGACGGGCGACCGATTCACATTGCTAGCATAAACCGTTCTGACCGGCTCAGTTCATGTGAACATCTACCACACCCGGCACGGCGCGGAGCGCTCCGGCAATCTGGGGCGTCGTCATATACTTGTCGCGCAGCTTGATCTCGACCTCCCGGTCTCCGTCGTCGAGGATGAGAACGAGAGACACCTCCCCTTCACCTCGCGTTTTCAGCCGCTCGTAGACGCTGGAGATCGGACGCTCGTCGCGCAGGAAGATCCGCATGCTCTTCTGGTGCTTGGCGAGCGCCTCATCCAACGGCTCCGCCATGCCGATACGCGCCCTTACCTCCTCGCCTTCGAGACCGGCTTGCAGCATAAGGACGACAGCCGTGCCGGGCTCCAACACGTCGCGAAGGCGCACGAGGCCTTCGGAGAAGATGATCGCTTCGAACTGCCCGGTCTGATCCGACAAGGTCAGGATGCCCATCTTGTTGCCGGTCTTGGTGCGGCGCTCCTGCCGGTCGAGAATCGTAGCCGCGACCCGTCCCACAGAATTGCCCGCTTTCACGGAGCGACAGAATTCCATCCAGGTTTGCACCCGCAACTTCTTCAGGAGATCGCCGTATTCATCGAGCGGATGTCCGGAGAGGAAGAAGCCGACCGCATCGTATTCCCGCTGCAGCCTCTCAGCGGCCGGCCAAGGCTCGTAAGGCCCGATGCGCAGCTGCACATCGGCTGACGCGACGCCGCCGAACATATCCATCATGCCACCATTGGCGGCTTCATGGGATTGCTGTGCCAGACTCATCATGGCGTCGATGGACGCGCAGGCCTTCGCCCGATCCGGCTCCAGTTCATCGAAGGCACCGGCCGCGATCAGGTTCTCCAGCGTGCGCTTGTTGAGCATGCGCGGATTGATGCGTCGGGCGAAGTCGGCAAGATCCTTGAACGGCTCCTCGCCTCGTGCTTCGACCACGCTCTCGACGGCCTGGCGCCCGACACCTTTGACGGCAGCAAGCGCGTAGAGGATCTGGCCCTTGCCTTCCGCATCGTACTGCACGTCGAAGACCACGCCCGAACGGTTGATCGACGGCGGGATGACCTTGAACCCGAGGCGCTGCGCCTCTCGGCGGAATTCGGCGAGCTTGTCGGTGTTGTCGAGATCGAGCGTCATGGACGCTGCCAGGAACTCGACCGGGTAATTGGCCTTGCAATAGGCCGTCTGGAACGCCACCAGCGCATAGGCTGCCGCGTGGCTCTTGTTGAAGCCATAATCGGCGAACTTGGCGAGCAGGTCGAAGATCTCGTTCGCCTTCGCCTTGTCGAGGCCGCCCTCTTTCGCACCAGAGACGAAGCGCTCACGCTGCGCATCCATCTCGGCCTTGATCTTCTTACCCATGGCACGACGCAGAAGGTCGGCGTCACCGAGCGAGTAGCCGGAGAGGACCTTCGCCACCTCCATCACCTGCTCCTGGTAGACGATGATGCCGAAGGTCTCGCGCAGGATCGGCTCCAGCTTGTCGTGGGGATACCAATCCTTCTTGTTGTGCTCGTCCTTGCCGAGCTTGCGCGCGCAATAGACCGGGATATTCGCCATCGGGCCCGGGCGATAGAGTGCCACGAGAGCGATGATATCCTCGAAACGGTCGGTCTCCATCTCGACGAGCGCCTTGCGCATGCCCGCCGATTCCACCTGGAACACGCCGACCGTCTCGCCGCGCCGGAGCATTTCGTAGGTCTTGCGATCATCGAGCGGCAGAGCCGAGAGATCGACTTCGATGCCTTTGCGCCGGATGAGATCGACCGCGGTGCGCAGGACCGTGAGCGTCTTGAGGCCGAGGAAGTCGAACTTCACGAGACCCGCCTGCTCGACCCATTTCATGTTGAACTGGGTCACGCGCATGCCGGTCTTCGGGTCTCGATAGAGTGGGACCAGTTCCTGCAGCGGTCGGTCGCCGATCACCACGCCGGCGGCATGGGTCGAGGCATGCCGGTGGAGGCCTTCCAGCTTCTGCGCAATATCGAGCATGCGCTTGACGACCGGCTCCTCATCGATGGCCGCCTGCAATTTCGGCTCGCCTTCGATGGCCTGCGCGAGAGTCACCGGATTGGCCGGATTCTGAGGCACGAGCTTGGTCAGCTTGTCCACCTGACCATAAGGCATTTCGAGCACACGGCCGACGTCGCGCATCACGCCGCGGGCGAGCAGGGTACCGAAGGTGATGATCTGCGCGACCTGCTCTTCGCCGTAGCGCTGCTGCACGTAATCGATGACTCGCTCGCGCCCCTCGACGCAGAAGTCGATGTCGAAGTCCGGCATCGAGACACGTTCCGGGTTGAGGAAGCGCTCGAAGAGAAGTGCGAACTGCAGCGGATCGAGATCGGTGATGGTAAGCGCATAGGCCACGAGCGAGCCTGCACCTGAGCCACGGCCCGGTCCGACCGGGATATTGTGATCCTTCGCCCATTTGATGAAGTCGGCCACGATCAGGAAGTAGCCAGGAAATTTCATCTTGCGGATAATGCCGACCTCGAAGGCGAGACGGTCGCGGTAATCCTGCTCGGTCAGGCCCGGCGCGGGTCCGTGCGCCGCGAGACGCTTCTCAAGCCCCTCCTCCGCCTGCCGTTTCAGCTCCTCGCCCTCATCCAGAGAGGCGGCATCGGGACCGGCTCCGAAACTCGGCAGAATGGGCTTGCGGGTCCTGACGCGCGTGGCACAGCGCATGGCGATCTCGACGCTGGCCTGCAGCGCGTCCGGCAGATCCGCGAACAACTCCATCATCTGCTGACGCGTCTTGAAATGGTGCTCCGGCGAAAGACGGCGCCGATCCGGGTTCGAGACGATCTGTCCTTCCGCGATGGCGAGCAGAGCGTCGTGCGCCTCGTAATCCTTCTCGCCTGAAAAGAAAGGCTCGTTCGCCGCGACGATGGGCAGGCCGTTGCGGTCGGCCAAGGCCAGCAGGTCGTTCTCGATCAGACGCTCGTCTTCCAGCCCATGACGCTGGAGCTCTACATAGAGTTGATGGCCGAAGGCGTTTTTCAAAATGTCTAGCCGCGCCTGCGCCAGATCCTGGCGTCCGCCGTTGCGCAGGGCGCTATCGAGCGGGCCTGAGAAGCCGCCGGTCAGGGCGATCAAGCCCTCGCTATGGGCTGCCAGCACAGGCGCCATGACGCGCGGGTCCTCACCCAACGGCACGCCGAAATAGGCGTGGCTCACGAGGCGCATGAGGTTGCGGTAGCCCTCCTCATTCTGCGCGAGCAGCACGATATTGGACGGCTGCGGCATCGCGCGGGCGACCGGATCCGGCTCCTCAAAGCAGACGGAAAGCTGGACGCCTGCAATGGGCTGGATGCCCGAGCCCGCGAGCTTCTCGGAGAATTCGAGGGCGCTGAAGAGATTGTTGGTGTCGGTGAGCGCAAGCGCTGGCTGCTTATCGGCGGCGGCGAGTTTAGCCAGCTGCGCGACCTTCAATGCCCCCTCGAGCAACGAGTACGAGGAATGGACATGCAGATGGACGAAACCGATATCGTGAAGAATGCGCGCCATAAAACTCTACTCATCGAATGGCGCGCATAGTGCCACGATTCTTTTCTAACGAAGCCTAACCTCCGGCCTCAAGGATTATGTTCCTGTGAATCGCGGTGGGTAATTGTGGATCCCGGTATCAAGCGATGGGAGAAAGAACCAGAGCCCAGATTGCCACGGCAGAGCCGAACATTGCGAGCGAGGCGATTTCGGCGGTGGTCTCGAGGATGAAGCGAAGCATGGTCTGATCTCCGTGTTCCCAATATGTTCATCTTTGTTCATTGAATGTTCTGTGTAAAGCGTGTGCAGAGTCCTGGCTCGGGACGGAGTCAATAGATCGTTAAGATGCACGGTCGCGCATCTTCGTCGGCGCCTGAGGCGCCCTTTCTATTTGGTTTTGGGAAGTCTTAAGGCAGCTGGACGATCAAGCCATCGCGGATCGTGACGCGCCGGTCCATGCGGGCTGCGAGATCCATGTTGTGCGTGGCAATCAAGGCCGCGAGTTTCGATGCGCGGACGATGGCGACGAGCGTCTGGAAAACGCGGTCTGCCGTATTGGGATCGAGGTTGCCGGTCGGTTCATCCGCCAGAAGCAGGCGTGGGGCGTTGGCGACGGCGCGGGCGATGGCGACGCGCTGCTGCTCGCCGCCGGACAGTTCGCCAGGGCGGTGATCGAGGCGCTTGCCGAGACCTAGGAACGTCAGAAGCTGCGTCCCACGATCCTGGGCTTCCGTCTTGGACAGGCCGCGGATGAGCTGCGGGATCACCACGTTCTCAAGCGCAGAGAACTCCGGCAGCAGATGATGGAATTGGTAGACGAAGCCGAGCTCCTCGCGCCGGATGCGGGTGCGCTCGTGGTCGTTCATGGCGGCCGTCGGCTTCGACCCGACGAAGACCTCGCCACCATCGGGCTTTTCGAGCAGACCCGCCAGATGAAGCAGCGTCGACTTGCCTGTGCCGGAGGGCGCGATCAACGCCACGATCTCGCCCGGCCAGATCGCCAGATCGGCGCCGCGCAGCACCTCCAGAAAGCTGTCTCCTTGCGGATAACGGCGCTCAACTTTGGAGAGATTCAGGGCGGGTTGGGACTGGGGTGCCGACATACTTATCCGTAACGCAACGCTTCGACCGGATCGAGCTTCGCGGCCCGCCAGGAGGGATAGAGAGTCGCCAGCAGTGACAGCACCATCGCCATGATGAGGATGGTCGCCACCTCGGTCGGATTCACCTCGGCCGGCAGGCGGCTCAGGAAGTAGAGTTCCGCTGGGAAGAGATTGGTGTTTGTGAGCCGCGAGATGACATCGCGGATGGTCTCGACATTGAGCGCGAGCAGCAGCCCGAGGCCGAAGCCCGCGATCGTGCCGACGATGCCGATCGACGCGCCCGTGATCAGGAAGACGCGCATGACGGCGCCGCGCGTCGCGCCCATGGTACGCAGGATCGCAATGTCCTCGGACTTGTCCTTCACGAGCATGATGAGGCCGGAGATGATGTTGAGTGCGGCCACAAGCACGATCAGCGTGAGGATGAGGAACATCACGTTCCGCTCGACTTCGAGAGCCCCGAAGAAGGTTCGGTTGCGCTGGCGCCAGTCGGTCATCAGGATCGGGCGACCTGCCGCCTCCTCGATGGCCGCACGTGCCTGGTCCACCCTATCCGCATTGTCGAGATAGACTTCGATAAGCTGCACATCGTTCTGGCGGTTGAAATAGTTCTGCGCTTCCGTCAGCGGCATGAAGACGAACGTGGAATCGAACTCCGACATGCCGATCTCGAAGATCGCTTTGACTGGATAGCCTTTGACCCGCGGAGCCGTACCGAAGGGTGTGGACGCGCCGCGCGGCGTGATGAGCGTGAAGGTGTCGCCGGCCTGCAGCGAGAGCGCATCGGCCAGGCGGCGCCCGATGGCGACCCCCTCGCCGCTATCGAAATCGTCCAGGCTACCCTGACGCAGGTTGCCGGCAATGTGATCGATCTTGCGCAGATCCTCCGGGCGGATGCCACGTACGAGGACACCGCTGCCGTTGTATTGCGAGGAGCCGAAGGCCTGTCCTTCCACGAGCGGAATGGCGCGCTTGACACCCGGTACCGCCGCGATGCGCGCCGCGACCTCCGGGTAATCGGTGAGCGGGCTTTCCAGCGGCGCTACGAAGATATGGCCGTTGATGCCCACGATCTTGTCGAGCAGTTCCTTGCGGAAGCCGTTCATGACCGAGAGCACCACGATCAACGTGGCGACGCCGAGCATGATGCCAAGAAACGAGAAGCCGGCAATAACCGAGACGAAACCTTCCCGCCGCCGCGTGCGCAGGTACCGCCCGGCGAGCATCCACTCGAAGAGCGAGAAGGGTTTCGTTCCGGCCGGTGCCGTCTTGGCTTCTCTGTTCTTGGCCATGACGGCTTATTGATGAGCTGTGAGACGGGCGACCACATCCTCGAGAGGAAGTGTCTCGCGCTCGCCGGTGGCGCGGTGTTTCAGTTCCACCTTGCCCTCGGCGAGCCCCTTCGGCCCAACCAGAATCTGCCAGGGCACGCCGATGAGATCGGCGGTAGCGAACTTGCCGCCCGGACGCTCGTCGCGGTCGTCATAAAGCACGTCGCGACCCGCTGCGCCGAGTTCGCGATAGAGCCGCTCGCTGGCTGCATCCGTGGCGGAGTCGCCTGCCTTCAGATTCAGGATCGCCACATCGAATGGAGCAACAGCTTCTGGCCAGATAATGCCGTTCTCGTCATGGCTCGCCTCGATGATCGCGGCGATCAGGCGGCTCGGGCCGATGCCGTAGGAGCCCATATGGACCTCCCGCTCCTGCCCGTCGGGGCCCATGACCTTCGCGCCCATGGGTTCGGAATACTTGGTACCGAAATAGAAGATGTGGCCGACCTCGATGCCGCGGGCGGACATCTTCTTGTCCTCCGACACCGCATTGAAGGCCGCCTCATCGTGCATCTCGGAGGTGGCGGCGTAGAGTGACGTCCATTTGTCGACGGTGCTCTGGAGGCCGGGGATGTCGTCGAAGTTGGTATCGGTCGGCGGAATGTCGAAGTTCAGGTAATCCGCATGGCAGAAAACCTCGCTCTCGCCCGTCGAGGCCAGGATGATGAATTCGTGGCTGAGGTTGCCGCCGATGGGGCCAGTATCGGCTCTCATCGGGATCGCCTTCAGGCCCATCCGGGCGAAGGTGCGGAGGTAGGCCACGAACATCTTGTTATAGGAATGGACGGCGCCGGCCTGATCGAGATCGAAGGAATAGGCGTCCTTCATCAGGAACTCGCGCGAGCGCATGACGCCGAAGCGCGGGCGCACCTCATCGCGGAACTTCCACTGAATGTGATAAAGGTTCAGCGGCAGATCCTTGTAGGAGCGCACATAGCCTCGGAAGATCTCCGTGATCATCTCCTCGTTGGTTGGGCCGAAGAGCATCTCACGCTCGTGCCGGTCCTGGATGCGCAGCATCTCCTTGCCGTAGGCGTCGTAGCGGCCTGATTCCCGCCAGAGGTCGGCGGACTGGATCGTCGGCATCAGAAGCTCAACGGCGCCGGAGCGGTTCTGCTCCTCGCGGACGATGGCATTGACCTTGTTCAGCACCTTCAAGCCGAGCGGCAGCCAAGCATAGATCCCCGCTGCTTCCTGGCGGATCATGCCGGCGCGCAGCATCAGGCGATGGGAGACGACCTCCGCCTCTTTCGGCGTCTCACGGAGAATGGGGAGGAAGTAGCGGCTCAAACGCATAGGACGCCTTTTGGGTCTCGATCAGAACGGGAAAAGGTAGCGACTCGCTTCCAGCACACAACACAGGCCCTAGGCAAAAGACAAGCTGTCATCGCCCGAACGCCCCTGCGGCGAGATGGATTAGACCAAAGATCAATACAAGAAATGCCAAAAAATGCATCAGGACGTGCCTACAAAAGGTGACACCGCTAGGTAAGGTCTCTATAAACGAAACCCTAACGTCTTAGACCTTCAAAGGTCAGAGGCTACGGTCCGAGTTTCGGGAGGAACAAGATCCCCAAGCGCCACGAGGCGTTGGTCTAAGAAAGCCAGGGATCAAAAATTGCCAAAAGGCAGTTTAGGCAAGGCGAAAGCCTTGCTTTTCTTTTTTGGCTCCCGTTGCGGTTCCGATCAAAGCCCGGCCAGGGGGAACACCGCGGCAACCACAATAAGGACGATGGACGCGACAAGCGTCGTCCAGATCGCCTTTTCCCTTAAGGCAGGAAGCGCCGGGGCCCCAGGCTCGCTTCCTTGAACGACCTCCCCGCTTTCGACCTGGCTGCGAACGCCGAAGGGCAGGACGGCAAAGAGCAGGATCCACCAGATCACGAAATAGAGAGCCAAGCCTCCGCTTACCCGCAGGCCAAATCCGGTGATGGCGATGGTGACGGCGATGGCGGACACGACCGCGACGACCGCAATCGTGGACCAGAGCGATCCTGCCAAGGTTTTTACAAAGCGTATCAACAGCTTGTCCTCAGGCTTGCTCAAGCTCGATGAGCGTGCCGTTGAAATCCTTCGGATGCAGAAAAAGCACGGGCTTTCCATGGGCTCCGATCTTCGGCTCGCCGGAGCCGAGCACCCTTGCCCCGGAATTCACAAGTTGGTCCCGCGCCGCGACGATATCGTCCACCTCGTAGCAGATATGATGCATACCGCCGTCGGGGTTCTTCTCCAGGAACCGAGTAATGGGCGATTCCCCGCCTAGAGGCTCCAGGAGTTCGATCTTGGTGTTGGGCAGGGTGATGAACACGACCGTGACACCATGCTCCTCCAGCGCCTCAGGCGCCGAGACCTCGGCTCCCAGCGTGTTCCGATAAACCTCCGAGGCCGCTGCGATATCGCGCACGGCGATGGCGACATGGTTGAGACGTCCGATCATCGTCCCTCTCCCCGTTTAGACCTCAAGCCTCGATGACGAGCACATGGCAGGCGGGCTTCTTGCCCCATTCCTGATTGACAGCCGCGCGGACGGCCCGGTGAACCGCATTCTCGACGGCGTCCGGATCCCGGCGCTTGGCCTTTGGCAGACCATCGAGCAAATCGGCCACGGTGTCGGCAATGATGTCGGTCAGATCCCGCCCCTGCCGGTTCTTATCCGGCAGGCCCATGGCATCGATCACGGGATCGCCGACGAGTTCGCCTCGATCATCAATGGCAATCGCCACGGTGACGATGCCCGCAAAAGCGAGCTTGCGGCGCTCCGGCAGAGCCCGCTCACCAGCTCCGATGACGATGTTACCGTCGCGATAAAGACGCCCGGTCGGAACAGTATCGACAATCTCAGCGGGACCGGGCGAGAGACGTACGAGGGTCCCGTTCTTGGCTCGAACGACCTCCTGCACCCCCTGGGCTCGCGCGAACTTGGCGTGCTCGCTCAGGTGCAACGGCTCGCCGTGGGCAGGAATGGCGATGCGCGGCCGGGTCCATTGGTACATTTGCGCCAGCTCACCACGGCGGGGATGGCCGGAGACGTGAACCAGTTCCGTCCGGTCGGTGATAACCTCGATGCCCTGTTCGATCAGGCTGTTGATGATCGAGCCTACATCCTTCTCGTTTCCGGGAATGGCACGCGACGAGAAGATCACACGGTCACCGGCGGAGAGCGCAATGTCCGGGTGCTCGTCCTGGGCGACACGGGCAAGCGCTGCCCGAGGCTCGCCCTGCGAGCCTGTCAGGATGGCAACGACCTTGTCGCGGGGCATGTAACCGAAATTTTCCGTCGAGCGGAATTCGGGCAGGCCGTCGAGGTAGCCGCATTCCTTCGCCACATCGACCACACGATCCATGGCACGGCCCACAACGACCACCTCCCGCCCGCACTCACGGGCCGCTTCTGCCACCGAGCGGATGCGGGCGACATTCGAGGCGAACGTCGTGATCGCAACGCGGTGTGGGGCATCCTTGATCAGCTGCGCTAGATTCCTGGAGACATCGGATTCGCTCGGGCTCGTGCCTTCGCGGACCACATTGGTGGAATCACACACGAGAGCCAGCACCCCTTCGTTGCCCAAGGCACGGAAGGCTTCTTCCGATGTCAGGCTGCCGAGATAGGGCGTATCGTCTAGTTTCCAGTCGCCTGTATGCACCACGAGCCCATGCGGCGTGCGGACGGCGAGTGCATTCGATTCCGGAATCGAATGCGCGACCGGGACATACTCGATGTCAAAAGGACCTATCTTCAGACGCTGACCGGGCACGATCTCGCGAAGATCGACCTTCGGCGCATTGGCCTCTGACAGGCGACGCGTTTCGAGCAGGCCAATGGCGAACTTCGTAGCGTAGACCGGAGCGTTGAGGCGCGGCCACATTTCGACCAGCGCACCGATATGGTCTTCGTGGGCGTGGGTGATGAAGATACCTAGAAGGTTGTGACGTTCTTCCTCGATGAAGCGCAGATCGGGATAGACGACCTCTATTCCAGGCAGATGCTCCTCACCACCGAAGCCCATGCCGCAATCGACCAGAATCCATTGCCGATCCTCCTCCGGCCCGAAGCCGTAGAGCGCAGCATTCATTCCGATTTCGCCGAGTCCTCCGAGGGGAAGAAAGACCAATTCGTCCTGGTGGGAAGCCATTAAGTTTAAGACCTTATCGAGCCAGTGTCAGGCTTGGCTATATCGTGCAGTAAATTGGGAAAATAAAGGTCGCCTGCATCGATGAGTTCCATGCCATCGCGAGTTTTCAGCTGCAGACGTCCAAAACGGTCGAGCCCCTCGAAAACGCCCCTCTTCTCGCACGACGGCAATCGCAGAGTCACTTCCTGCCCGACGCCGGCAGCACGCTCCAGCCAGAGCCGCCGGATCGCTCCGAACGGATCCGATGCATTCATCCGCGATCCGGCACGCCAGGCGGAGAAGGTTCGGGCGAATGCCGAAGACAGAGCGCGGAGGACCTCGTCCTTGTTCAGCCCAGGCCTGACCATCTGCAAAGCAGCGGCGGGATAAGGCGTGCCCGTTGGCGCGAAAGCAACGTTCACGCCAAATCCGATGACGATGGCCAGCAGTCCATTCGGCTGAAGACGATGACCTTCAAGCAGCAGCCCCGACAACTTCGCGCCGTCGAGAAGAAGATCGTTCGGCCATTTGAGGGACAGGCGCGGCGCTCCGATGCCTATGACCTCCTCGATGGCCTCATGCAACGCGAGCCCGGCCACGAAACCGAGTTGGGGTGCCACGGCCATGTCGCATGGATCGATCAGGAGCAGGCTGGCATAGAGGTTACCGGGGGGCGACGACCATTGCCGGCCGTGTCGCCCCCTTCCCGCAAGCTGCTCGGCCGCCGTGATCCAGAGTTGTCCCAGATCGCCGGACCGGGCGGCCTGGAGCGCGTCGTCGTTCGTCGAGTTGGTCGCCTCGAGCGAGAGAAGCCGATAACCGGCGGCCTCGGTCTCGGGCGACAGATTCACGATCAGAACAGCGAGCGCGCAGCGGCGCCCGCAGCGTTGACGATGGGTGTCGGCACCAGCCAGAACAGCAGCACCACAGCGCTCGACACGACGAGCACGAAGCTCACGCCCGGCGACATGGGTTCGAACCGCTCGACCGGCGCATCGAAGTACATCACCTTGACGATGCGCAGGTAGTAGTAGGCGCCGATCACGCTCGTCACGACGCCGATCACCGCCAGGGTCACGAGATTAGCCTGGATCGCTGCAGCAAAGACGTAGAACTTGGCGAAGAAGCCCGCGAGCGGCGGAATACCGGCCAGTGAGAACATCATCATGGCCAGGCAGAAAGCCAAGGCAGGGTGGGTGCGAGAGAGGCCGGAAAGGTCGTCGATCGACTCGAACATCACATTGCCGCGACGCATCGCGAGGATGATCGCGAAGGAACCGAGCGTCATAGCGAGGTAGATCGCCATGTAGATGGCGACGCCCTGAACGCCCTCAGGCGTGCCGGCGGCAAGACCGATCAGCGCATAGCCCACATTACCGATTGAGGAATAGGCCATTAGGCGCTTCAGGTTGCGCTGGCCGATAGCGGCAAAGGAGCCAAGCGCCATCGAGGCGATCGAGATGAAGACGATGATCTGCTGCCACTGGACGAGGATGCCCGGGAAGGCATCGATGAAGACGCGGGTCGCCATCGCCATGCCGGCCATCTTGGGAGCGGCGGCGAAGAAGGCCGTCACAGGGGTCGGCGAACCCTCGTACACGTCTGGCGTCCACATGTGGAACGGCACGGCCGAGATCTTGAAGGCGATGCCGGCGGCAATGAAGACGAGGCCAACGATGGCACCAATGCCGACAGTTCCTTGCAGAACCGTCGCAATGGTCGGGAAGGACACGCTGCCCGTGAAGCCATAAACCAGCGAGGCACCATAAAGGAGCATGCCGGAGGAAAGCGCACCAAGCACGAAGTACTTCAGGCCGGCTTCGGTGGAGCGCACGTTGTCGCGGTCGAAGGCCGCGATCACGTAGGACGACAGGCTGAGAAGCTCAAGGCCGAGATAGAGGGCGATCAGGTCGTTTGCCGAAATCACCATCATCATGCCGATGGTCGAGAGCACGATCAGGATCGGATACTCGAAGCGATAGATCCCCTCACGGCGCATATAGTCCATAGAGAGGATGATGCCGCCGGCCGACCCCAAAAGCGTCAGTGCCTTCATGAACTTGGCGAAGCCATCGACGACGAAGGAACCGGCCATGGTCTCGACCCGCTCGGACGGGAGCATCAGGACGGCCACGAAAGTGACGGCGATCAACGCCAGTGCGATGACGTTCATGCCATAGCCCGACCGCTCGCCACGGAACGCGCCGTAGAGGACCAGGATGAGAGCCCCTGCTGCCATAAGGATCTCTGGCAGCATCGGACCGAAAGCGGGAATGGTGAGGGCGGGATTCATCGTGACCTCAGTGTGCGATGACAGCGGCCGTTTTCACGGTGGCGAGCGCAGCCTGTACGCTATTCATGAGCGCATCCGTCGGCGCCGCGAAGGCGTCGAGGATCGGACCGGGCTGCACGCCGTAGTAAATGATGAGCAGGACGAGCGGCGCGAAGGTGATGATCTCGCGGCGGTTCAAGTCCGTGATACCCTGGAGGGCCGGCTTGTCGAGCTCTCCATAGACCACGCGCCGGTAGAGCCAGAGGGCATAGGCGGCCGAGAGGATCACGCCGGTCGCGGCGAAGAACGCGACCCAGGTGTTGGACCGGAAAGCGCCCAATAGGGTCAGGAACTCGCCGATGAAGCCCGAGGTGCCGGGCAGCGCCACATTGGCCATGGTCAGGATGAGGAAGACCACCGCATAGAGCGGCATCCGGTTCACCAGACCGCCATAGGCCTTGATCTCGCGGGTGTGCATCCGGTCATAGATCACGCCCACGCTGAGGAAGAGCGCGCCCGAGACAAGGCCGTGGGAGATCATGGTGAACATGGCCCCCTGGATGCCCTGCTCGTTCATGCTGAACAGGCCCATGGTGACGAAGCCCATATGCGCCACCGAGGAATAGGCGATGAGCTTCTTGATGTCCTCCTGCATCAGGGCGACGAGCGAGGTGTAGATGATCGCGATGATGGAGAGCGCATAGACTAGCGGCGCGAAATAGAGCGACGCATCCGGGAACATGGGCAGCGACATTCGGATGAAGCCGTAACCACCCATCTTCAGGAGAACGCCCGCCAGGATCACGGAACCGGCCGTCGGCGCTTCCACGTGCGCATCCGGCAGCCAGGTGTGGACCGGCCACATCGGCATCTTCACCGCAAAAGAGGCGAAGAAGGCGAGCCAGAGCCAGATCTGGAGATTCGGCGCGAACTTGTAGGTCAGCAGTGTCGGGATGTCGGTCGTGCCTGCCGTCCAGTACATCGCCATGATGGCCAGAAGCATCAGGACGGAGCCGAGGAGCGTGTAGAGAAAGAACTTGAAGCTCGCATAGATGCGTCGCTTGCCACCCCAGATCCCGATGATGAGGAACATCGGAATGAGGCCCGCCTCGAAGAACAGATAGAACAGCACGAGGTCGAGCGCGACGAACACCCCGATCATCGTGGTCTCGAGCACGAGGAAGGCGACGAAATATTCCTTCACCCGGTTCTCGATCGATTCCCACGAGGCCAGGATGCAGAACGGCATCAGGAATGTCGTCAGCAGAATGAGCGGCATCGAGAAGCCGTCGACACCGAGCTTGAACCGGATGGTCTCGGTCAGCCAGGCATGGCTTTCCACGAGCTGGAACGACGCCGAAGCGATGTCGAACCGCGCCCAGGCGACAAGAGACAGAAGGAAGGTCGCGATCGTCGTGGCAAGCGCGGCCCAGCGAGCGTTGGAGCGAGTAGCCTCGCTATCTCCGCGCAGGGTCAGGATGAAGGCCGCTCCGACGAGTGGGAGAATGAGAAGGCCGGAGAGGATGCCGAAGCCGAGCATTAGTGGGCTCCCCTGAAGAGATAGAAGGTCACGAGAGCGGCAACGCCGATCAGCATGGCAAAGGCATAGTGGTAGACGTAGCCCGTCTGGATCCGCACCACGCCGCGCGTCACGTCGAGGACACGGGAGGAAATGCCGTCAGGTCCGAGCCCGTCGATGATGCGCTGGTCGCCCGTGCGCCAGAAGAAGCGGCCAATGGCCATGGCCGGCCGCACGAAGATGGCGTCGTACAGCTCGTCGAAGTACCACTTGTTCAGCAGGAAGCGGTACAGGATCGGGTGATCGGCTGCGAGCTTCGCCGGCTGCTTGTTGTCAATGATGTACATGTAGACGGCCAGCAGGAAGCCCAGGATCATCATGATCGTCGGGAGCAGCGGCACCCAGCCCGGGAGATGGTGCATCTCTTCCAGGATGTGGTTGTCGGGACGGGTGTACAGAGCACCCTTCCAGAACTCCTGATAGCCTTCACCGATGAAGGCACCGTGGAAGACGATACCGGCCAGAACCGCCCCGATGGCGAGAACGAGCAGCGGCAGGAGCATCACGAGCGGGCTCTCGTGGGGCGTGTGCGATCCGTGATGTCCGTGGTCATCATGACCGTGCGCGTGCTGGGCATGAGAGGCCGGCTCGACATCGTGGCCGGTTTCATCATGCTCCACGCCCTCATGGGCGCTCGGAGCATGGTGTCCGTGGCCCCAGCGCGCAGTGCCCTCGAAGGTGAGGAAGAACAGACGCCAGGAGTAGAACGAGGTCATGAAGGCGGCGACGACGGTCGCCAGGAAGGCGAAGGAGCCTGCCGAAGAATGGGCCGCATAGGCCGCCTCGATGATCGCATCCTTCGAGTAGTAGCCTGCCGTGAACGGGAAGCCGGTTAGCGCCAGGGTGCCGATGGCCATCATTGCCGTGGTGAACGGGATGTAGCGGCGCAGGGCACCCATGTGGCGAATATCCTGCTCGTGGTGCATCGCATGGATGACCGAGCCGGCACCCAAGAACAGCAGCGCCTTGAAGAAGGCGTGCGTGAACAGATGGAACACACCGGCGCTATAGGCACCGACGCCGAGGCCCACGAACATGTAGCCGAGCTGCGAGCAAGTCGAATAGGCGATGACGCGCTTGATGTCGTTCTGAACCAGACCGACGGTCGCGGCGAAGAAGGCAGTGATTCCGCCGATGACGGTGACGACTGCGAGCGCGGCCGGAGCGTATTCGAAGATCGGCGACAGGCGCGCGACCATGAACACGCCGGCGGTCACCATGGTGGCGGCATGGATGAGTGCGGAAACCGGGGTCGGGCCTTCCATCGCGTCCGGCAGCCAGGTGTGCAGCAGGAACTGGGCCGACTTGCCCATGGCGCCCATGAAGAGAAGCAGGCAGGCGATGGTCAGGGCATGCCACTCGATGCCGAGGAACATGAAGCGCGCATTCGCGAACTCGGAAACGCGCGGGAAGATCGCGTCGAACGTGACGCCGTTGAACAGCACGAAGACCGTGAAGATGCCGAGCAGGAAGCCGAAATCGCCGACGCGGTTGACAATGAAGGCCTTCATGGCCGCTGCGTTGGCGGAATCCTTCTGGTACCAGAAGCCGATGAGCAGGTAGCTCGCGAGTCCCACGCCTTCCCAGCCGAAGAACATCTGGACCAGATTGTCGGCCGTCACCAGCATGAGCATGGTGAAGGTGAAGAGCGACAGATAGGCGAAGAAACGCGGACGGTGCGGATCCTCGTGCATGTAGCCGATGGAATAGAGATGCACGAGCGCCGAGACCGTGTTGACCACGACCAGCATCATGGCGGTCAGCGTATCGATCCGGAAAGCCCAATCGACCTGAAGATCTCCGACCGACATCCACTGGGCGACCTGGATCCGGATGGCCCCGTCACCGAAGCCGACCTGGATGAAGGACACCCAGGACAGGACGGCCGCCACGAAGAGCAGCGCGGTCGTTATGATCTCGCTCGGCCGGGCGCCGAGGAGCCGACCGAAGATGCCTGCGATGAGGAAGCCGACGAGCGGCAGGAAGACGATTGCGTGATACATTGTCGTTTACTTCGCCGTTCGGGCCTGGCTCATGGCCGCATGATCTTGATCAGAAAACCGGTTCCCACTTTTCTGGATCATGCTCCTAGCCCCTCAACCTGTTGACATCTTCAACCGCGATGGAGCCGCGATTGCGGAAGAAGACCACGAGGATCGCAAGGCCGATGGCCGCCTCTGCCGCCGCGACCGTGAGGATCAGCATGGCGAAGACCTGGCCGACGATGTCGTTCAGGTGGGTCGAGAAGGCAACCATGTTGATGTTCACGGCGAGCAGGATCAGCTCGATGGACATCAGGATGACGATCACGTTCTTCCGATTGATGAAGATGCCGAAGACCCCGAGCGTGAAGAGCACGGCGGCAACGGTGAGATAATGGCCCAGTCCGATAACCATTGCGTGCCTCCTTAGATGCCCTGGCGGAAGGGAACCTTCCGCACCTCGACGGCTGTCTCTTGCGTCCGGGCATTCTGCTTGGAAATGTCCTGGCGCCGGATGCCAACACGCTCACGCAGGGTCAGCACGATGGCGCCGATCATAGCGACCAGCAGGATCAGGCCGGCTGCCTGGAAGAAATAGAAGTACCGGGTGTAGAGAACCTGGCCGAGCGCCTCGGTGTTGGTCATGACGTCGGGCGCCGGGATCGGAACCGCGGGCGAGCGAACGAGGCCCGGATCGACGGCATAGGCACCGATCACCAGGATCAGCTCGAGCAGAAAGATCACACCGATCAGCCCGCCGATGGGCAGATATTGCAGGAAGCCCTGGCGAAGCGCCGCAAAGTCCACGTCGAGCATCATGACGACGAAGAGGAAAAGCACCGCGACCGCGCCCACATAGACGATGACCAGGATCATCGCCAGGAACTCGGCTCCCATCATCAGGAACAGCCCCGCCGCATTGACGAAGGCCAGGATGAGGAAGAGCACCGACTGCACGGGGTTGCGGGAGGCAATCACCATAAAGCCGGAGGCGATCGTGATCGTCGCGAACAGATAGAAGAAGGCGGCGGTAACCGTCATGCTTGAGCTCAGCCGCTGGAGAGCGGCCCCTTCCGACGTGGCACCGGAGAATCCGGCGGCCTGTCTATAAAATCCGAATCCGGGGGGCACAACCCACCGGACATGCTTGCCCCCTGCCCTTACCGGGCAGGACGCTCTTACCGGTAGGGGGCGGTCTTCGCGAGGTTCCTCGCGATCTCGCGCTCCCAGCGCTCCCCGTTATCGAGAAGCTTGGCCTTGTCGTAATAAAGCTCCTCGCGGGTCTCCACGGAGAACTCGAGGTTCGGTCCTTCCACGATGGCGTCGACCGGGCAGGCCTCCTGGCACATGCCGCAATAGATGCACTTCACCATGTCAATGTCGTAGCGCGTCGTGCGGCGAGTGCCGTCGTTGCGGCGTGGGCCGGCCTCGATGGTAATGGCCTGGGCCGGGCAGATGGCCTCGCAGAGCTTGCACGCGATGCAGCGCTCTTCCCCGTTGGGATAGCGGCGCAGGGCGTGCTCGCCGCGGAAACGCGGGCCGCGATGGCCCATCTCGAAGGGATAGTTCAGGGTCGCCTTCGGCTTGAAGAAGTATTTCACCGTCAGGATAAAACCCGAGATGAACTCCTTCAGCAGGAGGGATTGGGCAATGCGGTCGAGCTGCATGGCCGATCTCCTTTAGCGGACGCCCGGCGCATTGCCGGTGACCATCAGAACAGCCGCCACGACGATGACCATGGCGAGCGACAGCGGCAGGAAGACCTTCCAGCCGAGGCGCATGAGCTGATCGTAGCGGTAGCGTGGCACCAGGGCTTTCACCATGGCGATGAGGAAGAAGAGGAAGCTCGCCTTCAACACGAACCAGATCACGCCCGGCACCCAGGTGAAGGGCGCGAACGGGATCGGCGACAGCCAGCCGCCGAGGAACAGGATCGTGCCGAGCGCGCACATGGTCATGATGGCCACGTATTCGCCGAGCATGAAGAGCAGGTATGGCGTGGAGGAATATTCCACCATATAGCCGGCCACGAGCTCCGATTCCGCCTCAGGGAGGTCGAAGGGCGGACGGTTCGTCTCGGCCATGGCCGAGATGAAGAACACCACGAACATCGGGAAGAGCGGCAGCCAGTACCAGCCGAGGATACCGAGGCGGGTGTTCTGCGATTCCACGATGGCCGACAGGTTCAGGGTTCCCGCGCACATGAGCACGGTCACGATGACGAAGCCGATGGAGACCTCGTAAGAGACCATTTGCGCCGCCGAGCGAAGCGCGCCGAGGAACGGATACTTCGAGTTCGAGGCCCAGCCGCCCATGATGACGCCGTAGACGCCGAGCGACGAGATCGCGAAGATGTAGAGGATGCCGACATTGATATCGGCAATCGCCCAGCCCGCGTTGAGCGGAATGACCGCCCAGGCCGCGAGCGACAGGGTGCACATCACCAGCGGTGCGAGCAGGAACATGCCCTTGTTGGCCGGTGCCGGGATGACCGGCTCCTTCAGCACGAACTTCAGCAGGTCGGCGAAGGACTGGAACAGGCCCCAGGGGCCGACCACGTTCGGGCCGCGGCGCAACTGCACCGCTGCCCAGACCTTGCGGTCGGCGTAAAGCGCATAGGCGATGAAGACGAGAAGCGCGACGAGCAGGAGGAGGCTCTTGCCCAGCATGATCGCGACTGCGAGGAGGATATCTCCAAATTCCATGATCCGTTCCTCTTACTCAGCCGCCTCGAGCTTCAGCTCACGAGCGAGCGCGGAGCACTCGGCCATGACGCCGGAGGCGCGGGCAATCGGGTTCGTCAGATAGAAGTCCTTCACCGGGCTCACGAACGGCTCGCGGCCAGGGATGCCGCCGATATTCGACAGCGCCTGAACGGCCGCAAAGCCATCGGCCGGCTGGACCGTGTCGATGGCCGCAAAGTGCGGGTAATGCGCATAGAGCTTCGCACGCAGCGCATTCAGCGAGTCGAACGGCAGACGGTGGCCCAGCACGTCGGACAGGGCACGCAGGATGGCCCAATCCTCGCGGGCTTCGCCGGGAGCGAAGGCGGCGCGGTTTGCGACCTGCACCCGGCCTTCCGTGTTCACGTAGGTACCAGACTTCTCCGTATAAGTCGCGGCCGGCAGGATCACGTCAGCGCGGTGCGCACCACGGTCGCCATGGGTGCCCTGGTAGATCACGAAGGCGCCAGGCGCGATGTCGATCTCGTCGGCGCCGAGATTGAACAGCACATCCACCTCGCCCTGTGCCATGGTCTGCGCATTGAGACCCCACTCGCCCGGCACGAGGCTGAGATCGAGCGCGCCGACGCGGGAGGCTGCCGTATGGAGCACCGAGAAGCCGTTCCAGCCGTCTTTCACCGCGCCGACATCGCGGGCGAGCTGCGCGACCGCCGAGAGAATGGCGAGACCGTCCGGACGGGAAAGAGCGCCCTGCCCCACGATGATCAGCGGACGCTCGGCAGCCCTCAGCTTGTCGATGAAGCTGTGGCGGCCGGCAGCGAGCTCGGTCAGCGTTTCGGGACCGGCGCCGAGATACTCGTAGGGATAGGTCAGGTCGGCGTGCTCGCCGATCATCGCAATCGGCGGCGGAGCCATGCGCCAGCGCTTGCGGATGCGCACGTTGACGAGTGAGGCCTCGATGCGCGGGTTCGAGCCCACGATGAGGATCGCGTCTGCATCCTCGATGCCGGCGATGGTGGTGTTGAAGATGTACGAGCCGCGGCCATAGACCGGCGACAGCAGCGAGCCGTCCTGGCGTGCATCGACATTGGTGACGCCGAGGCTCTGCATGAGAAGCTTCAGGGCGTACATCTCTTCGACGGCGGCGAGATCACCTACGATGGCGCCGACGCGCTTCGGATCTGTGCCTTTCACGCGGCTGGCGACGGTGGCGAAAGCCTCCTGCCAGGAGGCCGGACGCAGGCGGCCGTTCTCGCGCACGAAGGGACGGTCGAGGCGCTGCAGGCGCAGGCCGTCGACGATCTGGCGGGTCTTATCGGTAATCCATTCTTCGTTCACCGCCTCGTTCACGCGCGGCAGGATGCGCATCACTTCACGGCCACGGGAATCGACTCGGATCGCGGAGCCGACCGCATCCATCACGTCGACGGAATCGGTCTTGGTGAGCTCCCATGGGCGGAAATGGAAGGATTCCGGCTTGTGGGTGAGCGCGCCGACCGGGCAGAGATCCGCCACGTTGGCCTGGAGCTCGGAGCCGAGAGCCCGCTCGAGATAGCTGGTGATCTCCATGTCCTCGCCACGCCAGATGGCGCCGAGATCCGGCACGCCCGCCACTTCGGCAGAGAAGCGCACGCAGCGGGTGCAGTGGATGCACCGGTTCATGGAGGTGCGGACCAACGGGCCGAGATACTTGTCGGTCACCGCGCGCTTGTTCTCGTGATAGCGGCTCGTATCGACGCCGTAGGCCATGGCCTGGTCCTGCAGGTCGCACTGTCCACCCTGGTCGCAGATCGGACAATCGAGCGGGTGGTTGATGAGGAGGAACTCCATCACCCCTTCGCGCGCCTTCTTCACCGTCGGCGACTTGGTCGAGATTTCCGGCGGCTCGCCGTTCGGACCCGGGCGGCAGTCACGCACGCCCCAGGCGCAGGATGCGACCGGCTTCGGCGCGCCCTTCACCTCGACGAGGCACATGCGGCAGTTGCCGGCGATCGAGAGCCGCTCGTGGTAGCAGAAACGCGGAATTTCAGCGCCAGCGGCCTCAGCGGCCTGGAGCAGCGTGAATTCCACGGGAACGTCGACCTCGACGCCATCAACGATGATTTTCGCCATCTTCAATCTCACTCCGCCGCAATGAGGACGGATTCGGAATGCGGGTTCGCCGCGTAATCGTCGATCCGCTTCTCGATCTCATGACGGAAGTGGCGGATCAGACCCTGAACCGGCCAGGCCGCCGCATCGCCGAGCGCGCAGATGGTATGGCCTTCGATCTGGGTCGAAACTTCGAGCAGCATGTCGATCTCGCGCTTCTGGGCGCGGCCTTCGGCCATGCGGGTGAGCACGCGCCACATCCAGCCCGTGCCCTCACGGCATGGCGTGCACTGGCCGCAGCTCTCGTGCTTGTAGAAGTAGGAGATGCGGGCGATGGCGCGGACGATGTCCGTGGACTTGTCCATCACGATCACGGCGGCAGTACCGAGACCGGACTTCAGGTTCCGCAGCGTGTCGAAATCCATATAGGCATCGATGATCTGCTCGGCGGGAACGACGGGCACCGACGAACCACCCGGGATGACGCCGAGCAGGTTGTCCCAGCCGCCGCGGATACCGCCGCAGTGGCGGTCGATCAGCTCGCGGAAGGTGAGGCCCATGGCCTCTTCCACGTTGCAGGGCTTGTTGACGTGGCCCGACACGCAGAAGAGCTTGGTGCCCACGTTGTTCGGGCGGCCGATGCTGGAGAACCAGGCGGCACCGCGGCGCAGGATCGTACCGGCAACGGCGATGGACTCGACGTTGTTGACCGTGGTTGGGCAGCCGTAGAGGCCCATATTGGCCGGGAACGGCGGCTTCAGGCGCGGCATGCCCTTCTTGCCTTCCATGCTCTCGATGAGAGCCGTCTCCTCGCCGCAGATATAGGCACCTGCGCCGTGGTGGACGTAGAGGTCGAAGGGATAGCCGTGGATGTTGTCCTTGCCGATGAGCTTGGCCTCGTAGGCCTCGTCCACCGCCCGCTGAAGCGCATGACGCTCGGCCACGTACTCGCCGCGGATATAGATGTAGGCCGCGTGTGCGCCCATGGCGAAGGAGGCGATGAGGCATCCTTCGACGAGAAGATGCGGATCGTTCCGCATGATCTCGCGGTCCTTACAGGTGCCCGGCTCCGACTCGTCCGCGTTCACGACAAGGTAGTGCGGACGGCCGTCCGACTGCTTGGGCATGAAGGACCATTTCAGGCCCGTGGGGAAGCCCGCGCCGCCGCGGCCGCGCAGGCCCGACCCCTTCATCTCGTTGACGATCCAGTCGCGGCCCTGCTCGAGGAGGAACTTCGTTCCGTCCCAGGCGCCGCGCATCTTCGCGGCCTTGAGGTCCGGGGAATGGAAGCCGTAGAGGTTGGTGAAGATACGATCTTTGTCCTGAAGCATTCCCGATCACTCCATCAGGACGACTTGTTGTCTTTGTCGACGGTCACACCCGGCTTGCTCTCGCTGCCGTCGCGGCGGGCCTCAGCCTGTGAAGGCGAAGTGCCAGCCTCTGGCGTCGTCGGGCTGGCGGGCACCGCCTGGCCTTCCTTCGTCGGCGTGGCCACGTAGGACTTGCCGCTTTGGGGAGCGGGCTGTGCACCCTTTTCCTTCGACTCGACCTTGGTTGCCTTTGACGGATCAGCGGCATCCTTCTGGTCGGCCGGATGGATCGGCTTCTCGCCTTCCTTGGCGCGCTTGGCCGGGGTGTCGGCAGCATCGCTTTCGGTGGCTCGGCCTGATGCAGGTTTCGCAGCCTTTGCTTCCTGCGGAACGCTGGCGACCGCCGCTGCAGCCTCGCCGGTCTCGGTGGCTTTCGCCTGCTCCTCGAAGCGCTTGCGCCAAGCACCGACGATCGAGCCGTCGTAGAGGGCCGGATCCTTCAGCGTGTTGACGGCCTCGAAAGGCTCGGAGCTGTTGCGGCCAATCTGAGAACCCACCTTCACCGGGCGGCCAGCCGCGAGATCGTCGAGAAGCTTCTCGAAGTTCTCCGTCGTCAGATCCTCATAGTAATCATCGTTGATCTGCACCATCGGCGCATTGGAGCAGGCACCCAGGCACTCGACCTCGAGCCAGGAGAAGTTGCCGTCCACCGTCACGTGGTTCTGGTCACCGATGCGGTGCTCCAGAACCTTCTTGATGTCGCCAGCACCGCGCAGAACGCAGGGCGTGGTACCGCAGAACTGGATGAAATACTTTCCGACCGGCTCGAGGTTGAACATCGTGTAGAAGGTCGCCACCTCCATCACGCGGATGATCGGCATGTCGAGCTTCGCCGCGACGGCCTCAATGGCCTTGCGGGGCAACCAGCCACCGGCCTGCTCCTGAGCCTTGGTCAGGAGCGCGATCACGGCCGACGCCTGGCGGCCTGGCGGATACTTGGCGATTTCCTTGTCCGCGAAAGCCTCGGTCTCCTGGGAGAGAACGAAGCTCTCGGGCTGCATATTTTCAGGCGCGAGCTTACGAACGGCCATACACTCTTCTCCTCATCGCCAAGGCCGGGCATGAGGCCCGGCCACTCGCGACTTGAACTTTTCCGACACGCCTCAAAGTGCGTGGATCATCTGTCCCGGACCCGAGGCGGTCTTTGTCTTAGCGATCGACCTCGCCGAAGACGATGTCGATGGAACCCAGAATGCCTGCGACGTCGGCCAGCATGTGGCCGCGGCACATGAAATCCATGCCCTGAAGGTGGGCGAATCCCGGAGCGCGGATCTTGCAGCGATACGGCTTGTTGGTGCCGTCCGACACGAGATACACGCCGAACTCACCCTTCGGAGCCTCAACCGGGACGTAAACCTCACCGGCCGGAACGTGGAAGCCTTCCGTGTAAAGCTTGAAGTGATGGATCAGCGCTTCCATGGAGCGCTTCATATCCTTGCGGGACGGCGGCGCGACCTTGCCGTCGAGGGTACTCACGGGCCCCTGCCCGTCCGGCGCCCGCAGCTTGTCCAGGCACTGACGCATGATGCGCACGCTCTGGCGCATCTCCTCCATGCGGATGACCTGACGGTCGTAGTTGTCGCCGTTCAGGCCCACGGGGATGTCGAAATCCATCTCCTCATAGAGCGAGTACGGCTGCGACTTGCGCAGATCCCAGGCCACGCCGCAGCTGCGGACGATAGCCCCCGAGAAACCCCACTTCCAGCAATCGTCCAGCGTGAGAACGCCGATATCAACGTTGCGCTGCTTGAAGATGCGGTTGCCGATCACGAGGGTGTCGAGATCGTCGAGCACCTGCAGGAATGGATCGCAGAAGGCCTCGATATCGTCGATCAGCTCCGGCGGAAGATCCATGTTCACGCCGCCGGGCCGGAAGTAATTGGCATGCATGCGAGCGCCCGAGGCACGCTCGTAGAAGATCATGAGCTTCTCGCGCTCCTCGAAGCCCCAGAGAGGCGGCGTGAGCGCGCCGACGTCCATGGCCTGCGTGGTCACATTGAGGAGGTGCGAGAGAAGGCGTCCGATCTCGGAGTAGAGCACGCGGATCAGCTCTGCCCTGCGGGGTACCTCGATGCCGAGCAGCTTCTCGACCGCCATGCAGAAGGCGTGTTCCTGATTCAGCGGCGCGACGTAGTCGAGCCGGTCGAAATAGGGATTGGCCTGAACGTAGGTCTTGTACTCGATCAGTTTCTCGGTGCCGCGATGCAGCAGGCCGATATGCGGATCGACGCGCTCGACGACCTCGCCATCCAGTTCCAGCACGAGGCGCAGGACGCCGTGCGCGGCCGGATGCTGGGGGCCGAAATTGATCGTGAAGTTGCGGATATTATGCTCGCCCATGGGTCGCCCTTCCGCTCCTTAAGCCTTGGCCTTCTCGTCGCCGGGCAGCACGTAATCCGTGCCCTCCCAGGGCGAGAGGAAATCGAAGTTGCGGAACTCCTGATTGAGCTTCACCGGCTCATAGACCACGCGGCCCTGACCGTCGTCGTAGCGGACCTCGACATAGCCGGTGAGCGGAAAGTCCTTGCGCAGTGGATGGCCCTCGAACCCGTAATCAGTGAGCATCCGGCGCAGGTCCGGATGGCCAGAGAACAGGATGCCGTAGAGGTCATAGGCCTCACGCTCAAACCAATTCGCAGCAGGCCAAATGCCGACGAGCGAAGGAACCGGAGTCACCTCGTCGGTCTCAACCTTCACACGAATGCGCTGGTTATGATGCGGCGCAAGAAGGTGATAGACCACGTCGAAACGGTTCTCGCGAGCAGGATAGTCTGCCCCGCAGATGTCGATGAAGCAGACGAACCGGCACTGCGGATCGTCCCGCAGGAAGGTCGCCACCCGCACGATGTCCTCACGGCGAACGACAATCGTCAGCTCGTCGAAGGCAATGGCCCGGCTCTCGATCGCTTCGCCAAGGGACGAGGCGATGTAATCGCTCAGGGCTTGGAGATCAGCACTCATGCAATGACCTTCGCTCAGCGCTCGATGGTGCCGGTCCGGCGGATCTTCTTCTGCAGAAGCAGCACCCCATACAGGAGCGCCTCAGCCGTCGGCGGGCAGCCCGGCACGTAGATATCGACCGGCACGACACGGTCGCAGCCACGAACCACGGCATAGGAATAATGATAATAGCCACCGCCATTGGCACAGGAGCCCATGGAGATGACGTAGCGCGGCTCCGGCATCTGGTCATAGACCTTGCGGAGGGCGGGAGCCATCTTGTTGGTCAGCGTGCCGGCCACGATCATGACGTCGGACTGGCGCGGCGATGCGCGCGGGGCGAAGCCGAAGCGCTCGACATCATAGCGAGGCATGGACAGCTGCATCATCTCCACGGCGCAGCACGCCAGACCGAAGGTCATCCACATGAGCGAGCCGGTGCGCGCCCAGGTGATCAGGTCTTCGGTCGAGGTGACGAGGAAGCCCTTATCGGACAACTCCTCGTTGATGGAGACGAAATAGGGATCCGTCGACCCGACCGGCTTGCCGGTATTCGGATCGATGATGCCGCGCGGCGCGGGAGCAACCAGGGTCGACTGGTTTTCGGAGATCAATCCCATTCAAGGGCTCCCTTCTTCCACTCGTAAATGAATCCGATCGTCAGGACGCCGAGGAAGATCATCATGGAGATGAAGCCGAACCAGCCCAAATTCCCGAACGTAATGGCCCAGGGAAACAGGAACGCCACTTCCAGGTCGAAGATGATAAAAAGAATGGCGACGAGGTAGAACCGCACGTCGAACTTCATTCGGGCGTCGTCAAAGGCATTGAAGCCGCACTCGTAAGCAGACAGCTTCTCCGAATCCGGGCGGCTATAGGCGACGATGAAAGGCGCCACGAGCAGCGCCACCCCGATCAGGAGCGATACGCCGATAAAGATTACGAGAGGCAGGTAGTCGGCGAGGAGATTCGTCATACGACACCTAGAAGGAACGGACTTCGGCTTAAAACCGGCAATCATTAACGCATTTAAGCCCCAGAAAGGCCTAAGAAAGGTCCCTGCGACAACACGCTGATTGCGCGGGAGGCTTAGCGGAGTTCCCCTTCCGTGACAAGTGTTTGCACTGCCGCAAAAAGAACGATTCCAAACTAAGTTTGGCTTGGCGGGCGGGCCGTTTTCTAAGCTTTTCTAGCGACATGCGCTCCAAGAGCAGGCAGGCCATGTTTCTGGCGCAGAAGAAATGTTACATCAAACCACTTGACCATCTCTTGGGGGCAAGTCAGTTCAGGCAGCGCTCGGTTATGACCTTAAGGGTAATTACCCACGCCGTTGCTGAGGCTGGTTTCAGGCGCTGACGGTAGCGAGAATGGTGCCGAAGACGGTGACACTTGGCGTGAGCCGAGCCGTATCGACGACGGTGCGCACGGCCGCTTC
>NZ_JBVVAK010000041.1:0-61158 GCF_055792825.1 Microvirga sp. GN3 | reverse complement strand
GCGGGTGTGGCACAGTGCAATCGGTGGCAGGGGTTAGTCTCAGCAACTAAATCCTACGCTGCTTCAAGTGCTTAAGCTACATCCGCCAGCCTTCTCCAACCGCCTCGTGCATAAAAGCGGTTAGCTGCCCTTCTTGCCGCCGCCTTCCTGCTTGTTGACGGTGGCCCAGGCGCGCCGTTCGGCTTCCTTCTCGGAGACGCCACGGCTCTCGTAGGACTCCTCGATATGCTCGGCCTTGCGCTTCTGCTTGTCGGTATAGGCGGACTTGTCACCGCGAGGCATGGTGCTCTCCTTTCAATCGATGTCGCAGAGAGGCGCCAGGAGGCGCTTTCTCTCCCGGCGTCAACCGAACCGGAGAGGCCTGGTTCCGCAATCCTGTTGCGGGGAATTGGCGCATCGTACGCGCCGAACGACGCACCAACATAATGAAGAAGCATCGGATGGATCCCAAAAGCGGTGTCCACTTTTGGGTCCGATGCTCTAGCCGCTGTTGCGCAGCCCCGCCGCGATACCGTTGATGGAGAGGTGGATGCCCTGGACGACCTGTTCGTCCGCATCGCCAGACCGGTGACGCTTCAACAATTCGATCTGCAGGTGATTCAGCGGATCGAGATAGGGGAAGCGGTTACGGATCGAACGGGCGAGGAGCGGATTGCTGTCGAGCAGGGATTCCTGCTGCATGATGGAAAGCAATTGCTTGATCGAATCCTCCCATTCATGGCGCAGGCGCGGGAAGATCGCATCGCGCAAGCTCTCGTCTGCGACGAGGTTTGCATAGCGCGAGGCGATGGCGATGTTGCTCTTCGCCAGCACCATGTCCATGTTCGAGAGCAGCGCCTGGAAGAACGGCCACTCGCGATACATCTCCTGCAGCAGCGCCAAGCCGGTATCGGGCCGCTTTTCGAGCCATTCGTTGACGGCCGAGCCGAAGCCGTACCAGCCCGGCAGCATGAGGCGGCACTGCGCCCAGCCGAACACCCAGGGAATGGCGCGTAAGTCTTCGATGCGTCGCGAATTGGTGCGCGACGCCGGCCGGCTGCCGATATTCAGGTTGGCGATCTCGCCGATCACCGTCGATTCCCAGAAATAGCGCTCGAACCCTTCGGTCTCGTAGACGAGTGCCCGATAGGCCTTGAAGGCGCTGTTCGAGAGCTCTTCCATGGCGTTCAGATATTCCTCGCGCGGCGCGGATTGCCCGGAATGCAGCAGCGAGGCTTCAAGCGTCGCGGAGGCGAGGATTTCGAGATTGCGCCGTCCGAGGTCCGGATTGGAGTATTTGCCCGCGATCACCTCGCCCTGCTCGGTGATGCGGATGGCGCCCTGCACGGCCCCGCCCGGCTGCGCCAGAATTGCCTGATAGCTCGGCCCGCCGCCGCGGCCCACGGAACCGCCGCGGCCGTGGAAGAGACGAAGCGCCACGCTGTGGCGCTTGAACACCTCGACCAGCTCGATCTCCGCCTTGTAGAGTTCCCAGCCTGACGTGAGGAAGCCGCCATCCTTGTTGCTATCGGAATAGCCGAGCATCACCTCCTGCGCCTGACCGCGGCTGCGCAACAGGCGCATGTAATCGGGCAGTGCGAAAAGCGCATCCATCACGCCGCTGCAATGGCGCAGATCCGCGATGGTCTCGAAGAGCGGGATGATGTTCACATCCATTTCGCCATCACGCGGGCGAAGCAATCCGGCTTCCTTAAGAAGAAGCGCCACCTCGAGAATGTCGGACGGATCGCTCGCCTTGGAGATGACGTAGTTCGGCACGGCCGCGCGGCCGTAGCGGCGATGGGCCTCGGCGGCCTCATGCACGATGGCCAGTTCGGATGAGGTCTCCGGCGAATATTCGAGATAGGGCGATGTCAGGAGACGCGGCGTCCAGAGCTCTTCCAGAAGCAGAGCGACTCGCTTGTCTTCCGGCAGGCCTTCGTAATCGGTGCCGGGATTTGCCTTCTCGAAGAGTTCGGCAACCACGCGCTGATGAACATCGGAGTTCTGGCGCATGTCGAGGCTTGCCAGATGGTAGCCGAAGACATCGACGGCGCGGCGCAATTTGCGCAACCGGCCGCGCGTGAGGGAGCCTGATCCGTTCGAGCGCAGGGAGCGATGCAGGATCGAGAGGTCGCCTTCGAACTCCTCGACGCTGTCATAGGCCGGCGCCTCGCCCACCGCATGGCGGGCAACATCACCGTGACCCAATCGGGCAGCGGTTGCCGCAAGACGCGCATAGATGCCCGTGATCGCCCGGCGATAGGGCTCGTCCTGGCGATGGGGCGAGAGATCGGGCGACGCCTTGGCGAGTTCCTGGACCTCGTCGGAAACGTTCACATAGCGCCCGTCGAGGGACAGCTCGGCGCCCAGGCAATGCAACTCCTCCAGATAGAAGCCGAGCGCGTGCTTGCTCTGCAGCAACAGGGCCTGACGCAATGCATCCGCCGTCACGAAGGGATTGCCGTCGCGGTCGCCGCCGATCCAGCTCCCCATGCGCAGGAAGGACGGAACCTCCACCGTGCCCCAGGCGGGATCCATGGCCGCAAGCTGATCCTCCAGGGAGGCATAGACCTGCGGCAGCTCCTTGAAGAAGGTATTGTCGTAATAGGACAGGCCATTCGTGACCTCGTCGATCACCTTGAGCCTGTTGCGCCGCAGAATGCTCGTCTGCCAGAGGGTGAGGATGGCACGCCGCAGGGATTCCTGACATGCCGCCTCCTCCTCCGGAGTCAGGCGCTGACGGTCACGCCGTGCCAGAACCTGCGAGATCTCCATCTCCCGGTCGATGGTGCTCTTGCGGCGCACCTCCGTCGGATGCGCGGTCAGGACCGGGCAGACGAGGGCTGAGGCAAAGAATGCCTGCAGCGCCGTGTGGCTGATGCCCGCCTCCTGGATCAGCTTGAGAGCCCGCCCCAAGGTTCCCTCGCGCGGCGCCGCAGCCTCCATAGCATGAGCGCCCGCCATCGCATGAGCCCGGGAGCGGCGGACATGGTGCTGGTCCTCGGCAAGATTCGCCAGATGCGAGAAATAGCTGTAGGCGCGGATGATCTGGTTGGTGCGTCCGCGCGACAGGCTGTTCAGGATCGTCTCGAGCTCGCGGCGTGCAATTTCATCCTCGTCGCGGTGGAAGCGGATCGAGGTCTGGCGGATGCGCTCCACGATCTCGAAGGTCGCCTCACCCTCCTGCTCGCGAATCGTGTCGCCGAGGATGCGTCCCAGAAGCCGGATGTCGTCACGAAGGGGAAAATCCTTCTCGGGCGTGACGTCGGGATTGATCAGGGACATGGGAGCTCCCGCTACAGGTGCATTTGCTGCACTGCGAAATAAAACCCTTTGTCACCCTACGGCAAGCGTAATTATATTTTAAATTCGGCCTAATTCGTGACCGCCCAGCGCTCCGGCGCCTCCGTCTGGCCGATCAGCGCCAATCCATAGGCGATCGACTCGAACTGGTCAGCGGAGGTCAGCCGGTTTTCGCCGAAACGATCCACGAACAGATTGCGGATGGCAGGGACGAAGGACGTGCCGCCCGTGAGGAAGACTCGCTCGATCTCGCCCGGCTTCACTCCGGCCCTGGACAGCGCCTCGTCGACCGTTCCTGCGATCCGATCGACATCCTCAGCAATCCATCCTTCGAAATCGGCGCGTGTGATCTTGGCCTGAATGTCGACGCCCTCACCCTGAAAGCGGAAGTCCGTTTCATCTTGGCTCGACAGGGCCACTTTGGCCGACGACACAGCGCGGTAGAGGGCAAAGCCGAGATCGTACTCGATGATGTCGATGAACTTTTCGAGCGGCTCGGGCTCGAGCGCTGTGCGGGCGAGCTCGCGCAGCTCCTTCAGATCGCCGCTGCCCTTCATCATCGCGAGCTGGTTCCAGCGCGCGAAATTCGCGTAGTAGTGGTTGGGGATCGACAGGATCTTGCCCATCGAGCGGTATTGCCCGCCCTTGCCGAGGCGGGGCGAGACGACCTTGTCGACGATGCGGTAATCGAAAGCATCGCCGGCAAGGCCGATACCCGAATGGCCCAGTGGCTCGGCCCGCAGCACGCCGCCGGCCTTCGAAAATCGCATCACCGAAAAGTCGCTGGTGCCGCCGCCGAAATCCGCCACGAGCACCGTGGAATCGTGGTCGAGCTGCCGCGCATAGAAGAACGCGGCCCCCACCGGCTCATAGACATAGCGGGCCTGCTCCGCCCCGAGACGGCCGAAGGCGGCCCGGTAGCGCTGCATGGCGAGGTCGTCGTCCGGATTGTAGCCGGCGAACTGGACCGGCCGCCCGACGACGACGTTGCGGGCGCCCCAATCGAGGTGCGAGCCGCCATGGCGCATGAGCGTGCGCAGGAAGGCGCTCAGGAGATCCTCAAAGGCGTAGCGCTCGCGGAAAATCCGGGTTTCCTTGAAGGTCGCACTCGCCGCGAAGGTCTTGAAGGACTGGATGAAGCGGTGGGCGTGGAGTCCCTCCAGGAACTGGTCGATGGCCCAGGGCCCGCCCTCGACCTGTGTCCTCAGGCCGTTGCCGTGCCGCTCGTCCCAGAAACAGAGCGCGGTGACATAGACCTTGAGCCGCTCGCCCCCGTGCTCGAAGGTCAGCGCCTCCACATGCCCGTCAGGGCCTGCGATGGCCACGACCGTGTTACTGGTGCCGAAATCGATGCCAATGGATAGATCGTGGGACGGGGGCATGGCGACCTCGGAGCACAGCTTGAAGGGCCGGACGGTCTATACGCCAAGGCCTGCCAAGCCAAGCGGAAATGTCGGATGGGCCGATATTCCCTATCGGCACTGCAACCCCGGCGCTGTGGACGGCCCGTTGACCGGGGGGCGCCCCGCACCGTAGAAGCCGCGCCTTACGCTTTTTCGGAGACTTCCATGCTATCCATCGGTCAGCGCATCGCGAACGAACTGAATGTTCAGGAATGGCAGGTCAAGGCGGCTGTCGATCTGCTCGACGGCGGTTCCACCGTTCCCTTCATCGCGCGCTACCGCAAGGAAGTCACCGGCACCCTGGACGATGCGCAGCTCCGCACCCTGGAGGAGCGCCTGCGCTACCTGCGCGAGCTGGAGGACCGGCGCAAGACGATCCTCGACAGCGTCCGCGAACAGGGCAAGCTCACCGACGAGCTGGCGCTCCAGCTCAATACCGCAGACACCAAGGCGCGGCTCGAAGATCTCTACCTGCCCTACAAGCCCAAGCGCCGCACCAAGGCCCAGATCGCCAAGGAAGCGGGCCTGGAGCCCCTGGCCGACCTGCTCCTGAGCGAACCGGCCCGCGAGCCGAAGGAGGCAGCCGCCGCCTTCGTGAATGCGGAGAAGGAGATCGCCACGTCGGAAGCCGCACTGGAGGGAGCGCGGTCGATTCTGGTCGAGCGTTTCGCGGAAAATGCGGAGCTGCTGGGCGCTCTGCGCGAAACCTATTGGGAGCGCGGCAGCCTCACCTCGAAGGTGCGCGACGGCAAGCAGAACGACGGCGCGAAATTCGCCGACTATTTCGACTTCGCCGAGCCGCTGACCAAGCTGCCCTCGCACCGGATCCTCGCGCTCTTCCGCGGCGAGAAAGAAGAGATTCTCGATCTGCGCATGGAAGAGGACAAGGACAGCGCCGAGCCGGGCTATGTCAGCCGCTACGAAGGCCGCACCGCGCTCGCCTTCGGTATCGTCGATCAGGGCCGCCCCGGCGACAAGTGGCTTCTGGAGACGGTGCGCTGGGCCTGGCGCACGAAGCTGCGCTTCTCCATCGAGCTCGACATGAAGATGAAGCTCTGGCAGCTCGCCGAGGACGAGGCGGTGAAGGTGTTCGCGGGCAACCTGCGCGACCTGCTGCTCGCCGCCCCCGCCGGCGCCCGCCCGACCCTCGGCCTCGATCCGGGCTACCGTACCGGCGTGAAGGTAGCCGTGGTCGATGCCACCGGAAAGGTCGTTGCAACCGATACCATCTACCCGCATGAGCCGAAGCGCCAATGGGACGAATCCATCGCGACGCTGGCGCGTCTCTGCCGTGTCCACAAGGTCGAGCTCGTCGCCATCGGCAACGGCACAGCCTCCCGCGAGACCGATAAGCTCGCCGCCGAGCTAGTCTCGAAGCACCCAGACTTGAAGCTCACCAAGATCATGGTCTCGGAAGCTGGCGCCTCGGTCTATTCCGCATCCGCCTATGCGAGCCAGGAGCTGCCCGATCTCGACGTGTCCCTGCGCGGCGCCGTTTCCATCGCGCGTCGTTTGCAGGATCCGCTCGCGGAACTCGTGAAGATCGACCCGAAATCCATCGGCGTCGGGCAGTATCAGCACGATCTCGCCGAGTACAAGCTCTCCCGCTCCCTCGACGCGGTGGTGGAGGATTGCGTGAACGGGGTCGGCGTCGATCTCAACACCGCTTCGGCCCCGCTCCTCGCCCGCGTCTCAGGCCTCGGCGACTGGCTGGCGCAGAACATCGTCTCGCACCGCGATGCCAACGGTCCGTTCAAGACCCGCAAGGCGTTGACCAAAGTGTCGGGCCTCGGTCCGAAGACCTTCGAACAGGCGGCAGGCTTCCTGCGCATCCCGAACGGCGACGACCCGCTCGATGCCTCCGGCGTCCATCCGGAAGCCTATCCGGTCGTGCGCCGCATTCTCGAGGCCACGAAAAGCGACATCAAGGTGGTGATCGGCAATGGCGCCGTCCTGAAGAAGCTCAACCCGCAGAGCTTCACGGACGAGAAGTTCGGCGTGCCGACCGTGAGAGACATCCTGGGCGAGCTGGAAAAACCCGGCCGCGATCCGCGCCCCGAGTTCAAGACCGCCACCTTCATGGAAGGCGTAGAGAAGATCAGCGACCTGAAGCCTGGCATGATGCTGGAAGGCGTCGTCACCAACGTGGCGGCCTTCGGTGCCTTCGTTGATGTGGGCGTGCACCAGGACGGACTCGTGCACATCTCGGCGCTGGCCGACACCTTCGTGAAGGATCCGCGCACGGTCGTGAAGCCGGGCGACATCGTGAAGGTGAAGGTGCTCGAGGTCGATGTTCCGAGAAAGCGCATCTCGCTTTCCATGCGCATGAGCGATCCGGCCGAGAAGCGTCCGGCCGGCCGCCAAGACGACAACCGGGCGGCTTTCCAGAAGCACCGGGCTCAGGCCGACAGGAAATCGGCCCCACAGGCCTCCTCTGGCGGCGCCCTCGCCGATGCCCTGCGCCGAGCCGGCATGGACAAGAGCGGCCGGAAGTGACCCAAGCGCATCGTGCGGAAAAGTGGATCCGATTTTCGCCGGCGCGGCCCGCTGGGTCCGCTCCGAACGATGCGCTAGCCAAGAGAAGGGGCGGCTTGTAGCCGCCTCCGAACTGCTCTAGAAGCAAAGCGTCTCACGGGGAGCCTCACACGGGGCTGAGAGGTGGCGAGGCCACCGACCCGTCGAACCTGATCCGGGTCATGCCGGCGGAGGGAATGAGCATGCGACATTGCCACAAAAGCCATGCCCCGTGCAATCTGCGCCGCCGCTTCGGCCTGCCTCATGCATGGGAGCGCTCCTGATGTTACGCCAATTGCTTCTCACTCTCATTTCGCTCGGGCTTGCCACCGGCCTCGCCCAGGCGCAGAGCAAGCCGACGCTGACCGTCTACACCTACAGCTCGTTTTCCGGAAAATACGGCCCCGGCAAGACCGTCAAGGAACGCTTCGAGGCGACCTGCGGCTGCGAACTCACTTGGGTTTCCGCCGAGGATGCGGGCAGCCTGCTCGGACGGCTGCGGCTGGAGGGCGAGAACACCAAGGCCGATGCAGTCGTCGGTCTCGACATGAACCTCATGGCCGAGGCGAAATCCCTCAACCTCTTTGCCCCTCATGGCGCTGAGGTAAAAGATCTGACACTTCCTATCAAATGGAACGATGAGGCCTTCATCCCCTTCGACTGGGGCTACTACGCCTTCGTCTACGATGCCAACAAGCTTCCCAATCCGCCGAAGAGCCTGAAGGAGCTGGTCGACAATCCCAATGGCCCGAAGGTGGTTCTGCAGGATCCTCGCACCAGCGCGCCGGGCCTCGGCCTGCTGCTCTGGATACAGAAGGTCTATGGCGACAAGGCCGGCGAGGCCTGGGGCAAGCTCAAACCCCGCATCGTGACCTTCACTAAGGGCTGGTCGGAGGCCTATGGCCTGTTCCTGAAAGGCGAGGCCGACATGGTGATGTCCTACACCACATCGCCGGCCTATCACATCGTTGCGGAGAAGAAAGACAACTACAAGGCTGCGGCCTTCACGGAGGGCCATTACCTTCACGTGGAACTCGCTGGCATGACCCGCACCACGAAGCAGCCTGAACTTGCCAGGAAGTTCATGGCCTTCATCCTCAGCGAGCCGTTCCAGTCGGCCATGCCGGAAGGCAACTGGATGATGCCGGCGAAGACCCCTGCCGCCGGTCTGCCGGCCGCATTCAAGGATCTCGTGCAGCCGAGCCAGGCGCTGCTCTTCACCCCCGAGGAGGTGCAGCAGAACCGCCGCGCCTTCACCGATGCCTGGCTCAACGCCACGGCGCGCTGACCGCCCGGCATGATCGTGAGGCTGCCCCATCCCGGAAGCCTGGTGGCCCTGGCCATCGTGAGTCTGGTCGCGGGTGGCTTCATCGCTCTTGCCAGCTTCGATGGAGGGACACCGACGCTTCTCTCCATCGGCCCCTATCTCTGGCGCGTGCTCGCCTTCTCCGTCATCCAGGCGCTGCTCTCGACCGTGCTGTCTCTTGGTCTTGGGATCGGCCTCGCGCTCGCGCTTGCACGCCGCAGGTTTCCGGGACGCGACATCGTTCTGGCGATCCTGGGCTCTACGATGGTGATGCCCACCATCGTTGCCGTCTTCGCGGTCTTCGCCGTCTATGGCCGGAGTGGATGGCTCGCCGAACTTCTCGCATTTCTCGGATGGACCGAGGGCTTCAGCATCTTCGGCTATCCCGGTATCCTGATCGCCCATGTGTTCCTGAATGGGCCTTTCGTCGCGCGGATCACACTCGACGGATTGAACCAGGTTCCCGCCGAGCACTGGCGCCTCGCCACCGCCTTCGGCTTCACGCCCTTCCAGATCTTCCGCCATCTCGACTGGCCGGTTCTGCGCGCGGAACTGCCCGGGGTCGCCGGCCTCATCTTCCTCATGTGCTTCAAGAGCTTCGCCATCGTGCTGGCGCTCGGCGGGGGGCCTAGTCGCTCCACGCTCGAAGTGGCGATTTTCGAAGCGCTCAAGATCGATCTCGATTTCGGCCGCGTCGCATGGCTCGCCCTGATCCAGCTTGCGATCTGCCTATCGATGACGGCACTCCTCCATTGGGCCTTCACTCGACCGCCAGTCGGCCACACGATCCGCAGCCTCATTCAGCGCCCCGATGCGAAGAACGAGCGTCTGAAGATCCTCGATGCCGTCGTGCTCCTTGTCAGCGCTATCTTCATCGCACCGCTCGCCTTCAGCGTGCTGACGGGCTTTCGCTCAATGCTCGCTGTGATCGATGCCGATCTTCTTCGGGCTTTCGTCACGAGCCTGGTGATCGCGACCGCGGCGGCCATTCTGGCCTGCGTCCTGACCTTTGCGCTTGCTTCCGCAGCGCGGCGGCGGCGGATCGTCCTGCGTTCGCCACGGATTGCCGCCTTCTACGATTTCCTGCCCGACACACTTCTCGCAGTGCCGCCCTTCGCGCTGACAGCAGGCCTGTTCCTGCTGATCCAGCGCTTCGGCGATCCCTCGACGGCAGGCCTCATCCTGCTGCCGCTCATCAACGGACTGGCCGCTGTTCCCTTCGCCTATCGCTATGTAGCGCCTCATCTCCTCACCACAGAAGAGCGCTATGGTCGCGTCGCGGCATCGCTTGGCATCACCGGCTGGTCGAAGCTGACGATCATGGACTGGCCCGTTCTCAAGAGACCGCTCGCTGCGGGCTTTGCCCTCGCGATGGCCCTGTCATTCGGCGATTTCGGCATCATCGCTCTCTTTGGCGGCACGGAACTGGTCACCCTGCCCTATCTCCTCTATGAGCGTCTCGGCGCGTACCGGCTCGACGAGGCGGCAAGCATCGGTCTCGTCATCGTCCTCTTCGCCGTTCTCCTCGCACACGCTTCAGGTCGTCTGTCCCATGCTGGTGATTGAGAATTGCCGCCTGACCTGGCCGGATTTCACGGCCGATTACTCGCTCACGGTCGAGAAGGGAAATCTCTGTGCCATCATCGGCCCGTCGGGTGGCGGCAAGACGACTCTACTTCACATGATCGCCGGCTTCGAAAAGCCTGAAAGCGGCACGCTCACCTTCAACGGACAGGATCTCTTGCCGCTCGAACCAGCCAAGCGCCCCGCCGCCATCGTGTTCCAGGATCACAACCTGTTTCCGCACCTGAGCGCGTCGCAGAACGTAGCGCTGGGACTTCGCCCTTCCCTGCGGTTGAGCGCGGATGAGAAACGTCTCGTGGGCGACATGCTCGACTCGGTCGGCCTCGAGGGCTTCGATGACCGCAAGCCTGGCGAGATGTCGGGAGGCCAGCGTCAGCGCGTGGCACTGGCACGCGCGCTCATCTCCGGCCGGCCGCTAATCCTGCTCGACGAGCCCTTCAGCAGCCTCGATCCGTCCTTACGCCGCGACATGATCCTGCTCGTCGACGAGATGCGCCGCAGGCGCCTCGTCACCATTCTCATGACGATCCATACGCCGGAGGATGCGGCGGATGTCGCCGACCAGATGGCCTTCGTTGCGGATGGACGGGTTGTGGCGTCGGGACGCCCCTCGGACATCCTCAACAGCACGCTCGCGCCGAGGATTGCGGCGGCCGTGTCGGATTCGTGAGCGGGGGGCAGCCGCTGTCATTCCGGGGCCGCGCAGCGGAGCCCGGAATCCACAACCGCTAGCGAAGCCGCACGAAGCGTGACGCCGCTCGTCTCTTCCTGAGACGTTATGGTTATGGATTCCGGGCTCGCCTTCGGCGCCCCGGAATGACAGTGCGGGCATCAACTCCGCTCAGCTAGAACCGACACGCCCGCCGCATCGAACACATGCAAGGCCTTGCGCGGTACATGGGCGGTGTAGGATCCACCCGGCGCGGCATTGGTCTCTCCCGGCGCGCGGACGATCACGTCGTCGCCACTCGCGAGCTTCATGTAGACATAGCTCGACTCGCCGAGCTGCTCGACGGCGTCGATGGTGCCTCTGAGCGAAGCGGCATCGGCACCGCCCTCTTCCATGTGCTCGGGCCTGATGCCGACCGTGACCGCATCACCCGACTTCAGGTTGCCGGGCCTCACCGTCAAAGCGGCTTCCGTGCCTGCAAAGCCGATGGTGGCGCTGTCCCCCTCCATGCGCAGAACCTGCCCCTTAATGAAATTCATCCTCGGCGAGCCGATGAAGCCGGCGACGAAGAGATTGCGCGGAGAACGATAGAGCTCCAGCGGCGCTCCCACCTGCTCGATCCGGCCATGGTTCATCACCACGATCTTGGAGGCGAGGGTCATGGCCTCGACCTGATCGTGGGTAACGTAGATCATCGTCGCGCCGAGATCCCGGTGCAGCTTGGCGATCTCGAGGCGCGTGTTGACGCGAAGCGCTGCATCGAGGTTCGAGAGGGGTTCGTCGAACAGGAAAACGCTCGGGTTGCGCACGATGGCGCGGCCGATGGCGACGCGTTGCCTCTGTCCGCCTGACAATTCCCGCGGCTTGCGGTCGAGGAGCGGGGTGAGCTTCAAGATCTCCGCTGCCTGTCGCACGCGCCGGTCGACCTCCGCCTTGTTCGTCTTGGCGAATTTCAGGCCGAACGCCATATTCTTGTAGACGTTCATATGCGGGTAGAGCGCATAGGACTGGAACACCATCGCGATCTTGCGATCCGCCGGCGGCAGCTCGTTCACGCGCCGGTCGCCGATCCTGATCTCGCCGCCGCTCACATTTTCCAGGCCTGCGATGATGCGGAGAAGCGTGGATTTGCCGCAGCCCGATGGGCCGACGAAGACAACGAACTCTCCATCCTTCACCGCGAGATTGATGTCGCGCAGAATCTCGGTCGTTCCGAAGGATTTGGCAACACCTTGAAGGGAAACGTCGGCCATGGCGGTCAATTCCTGGAATTAAGACGTCACTTCACGGCGCCGGCGGTCAGGCCGCGCACGAGATAGCGCGAGAACAGAAGATAGAGGACGAGGACCGGCGCGATCGCCAGCGTCAGGGAGGCGAGCACCGCGTTCCAATCCGTCACGTATTGCCCGATGAATTGCTGCACGCCGAGCGTGATCGTCTGCTTGCCGTCGCCGGGCGCCAGGATCAACGGGAACCAGAGATCATTCCAGACCGGCACCATGGTGAAGACGGCGACCGTCGCGATGGCCGGGCTGATCAGGGGCAGGATGATGCTGAAAAAGATCCGATACTCGCTCACCCCGTCACACCGGGCCGCATCACGCAGATCCTTCGGGATCTGCTGGATGAACTCACCGAGGATGAGGATGGCGAGCGGCAGCCCTTGCGCCACGTAGACGAGGATGAGCGCGGTCAAGGTGTTGACGAGGTTCAACTCCACCATCATGCGCAGGATGCTGACGCTGCCGAGGCGGATCGGGACCATGATGCCGATGGCCAGATAGAGCGCGATCAGCGTGTTGCCTGGAAACTTGTACTCGGTCAGCGCCCAGGCGGCCATGGCGCCGATGAGGACGATCAGCACGAGAGAGACGATTGTCACCGTCAGGCTGTTGAAGAAGTAAAGCCCGAAATCCGCATTGGCGAAGACCCGGTCGAACCCGATAGTGGTGAAGGTCTGGCCGTTGGGAAGGCCGAGCGGATCGGCGAAGATCGCCCGCCTTGTCTTGAAGGCGTTGATGAGGATCAGAAAGATCGGACCGAGCGCCAGGATCGTGTAGAGGATCAGTGCGATATGGACGGCGATGCGGCTTGGCCGAACGGTTGTTCCCATAGCACCCTCAGAACGTATGCCGCTGCAGCCGCCGCTGCACGCCGAAGAGATAGATCAGCACGCCCACCAGAATGATGATGAGCATGGCGGTCGCGACCGCCGCCCCCATGGTCGGGCTGCCGACCTGAAGCTGGAAGCCGAAGAAGGTGCGGTAGAAGAACGTGCCGAGGATGTCGGTGGAAAAATTCGGCCCGGCGAGCGCGCCCTTAATGGCGTAAATCAAGTCGAATGCGTTGAAATTGGCCACGAAAGTGAGGATCGAGACGACGCCGAGCGTCGGCAGGATCAGGGGCAGGCGCACGAACCAGAACACGCTGAAGGGCCCCGCCCCGTCGACGGTCGCCGCATCGAGCAGGTCGTCGGGAATGTTGAGCAGTGCCGCATAGATCAGCATCATGGGAATGCCGACGAACTGCCAGACCGAGATGAGGGAGACAGTCAGCAGGGCCGTCGATTCCTGGCCGAGCCAGGGTCCGAAGAGGCTGCCGAGCCCCACAGCCTTCAAGAGGCTCGGCGCGATGCCCCAGAGCGGATTGAGGATGAGCTGCCAGATGAAGCCGATGATGACCACGGACAGCATGGTCGGCAGGAAGATGAGCGTGCGATAAAGGCTGCCGCCGGTCAGCCGCGGCAGGCTGAGCAGCATGGCGAGCCCTAAGCCGATGCCATTCTGCACCACCATGTGAATGGCGAAGAAGATCAGGTTGTTGGTGAATGCATTCCAGAACCGGCTCGACCAGTTGGGATCCATCAGAAGAGTATGAAAATTCTGGAGGCCGGTGAAGCTGAGCGCGCCCGTCTCGTCGCCAGCATAAAGGCTCAGGCGAATCGTATCGACGAGCGGGTAGATCGAGAACAGGGTGTAGATCGCAAGTGCCGGCGCCAGGAACACCGCGATATGGACAGGAAAGCGCGAGCGGGTGGGAATCACATCCGCCGGCTGGGCGCTTGAAGCCGTGAGATCCGTCATGCTGCTCCAGGCAGAAGGAGAATGGGATAACGGGCCACCCATGGGTGGCCCGCCTTGATGCTTTCAGCGCTTACTTCTTGTGCGGCTCGTACCAGCTCGCAAGACCGTCCTCGGCCTTCTTGGCCGCCTCCTCAGGCTTCATGCTGCCGTTCATGACCTGGGCGCTCACATTCCAAAGCTCGGTCTCGAGGTCCGGCGTGCCGCGGGCCAGGATCTGGTAGGAGTTGCGGATCGAGCTTTCGCAGGTGCCGCGCCAGCCGACGAACTTGGCCGCGACCGGATCCTTCACCTCGACCTTGGCCTTCGAGAGCGGGAAGAAGCCCGGCAGCTCGTTGGCGTAGATCTCGGCGAATTCAGGCGAGGCCACCCAAGACAGGAAGGTTTTCGCGGCATCGACATTCTTCGATTTGGCATTGATGCCGACCGCGATGTCGGTGTGGTCGCTGATGTAGCACTTGTCGCCGGCCTTCACGACGGGTGGTGGGAAAGCGTCAAACTCAAAATCAGCCTGCTTGCGGAAGATCGGAACGTCCCAGGAGCCCGCCGGATAGATCGCCGCACGGCCCAAAGTGAACAGGTTCTGCGTATCCGGATATTTCTGAGACTTGTAGCCGTCGCCCATGTAAGGCGCCCAGGTCGCCAGCTCCTTGAACACGTCCACATAGGCCGGATCGGTGAACTTCTGCTTGCCCTCGATGAGCGCCTTGCGCCCTTCCTCACCCTTCCAGTAGTTCACGCCGATATTCTGGAAGCCCATGGTGGCGGCCTCCCACTGGTCGGCCGTGCCCATGGCAATCGGCGTGTACTTGCCGTCGGCCTTGATCTTGTCGAGCACCGCGTGGAACTCGGCGACCGTCTTCGGCGGCGTGAGCTTCAGCTCGTCGAAGATTTCCTTGTTGTAGACGAAGCCGTGGATCACCGAGGCCATCGGCATGCAGAAGGTGGTCTTTCCATCATCGGTCGACCAGGCACTCTTAGCCACGTCGGAAAAGTTCTCGATGCCCTTCACGTCGTTGACGGAAACCAGGTTGCCTTTCTTGAACAGGTCGAGCGAGGCATCGAACGGGCGGCAGGTAATGAGGTCGCCTGCGGTGCCGCCGGCAAGGCGCGCGTTGAGGGCGGCGTTGTATTCGGTCGGCGGATCGGCCTTGAACTGCACCTTGATGTTGGGGTGCGTCTTGTTGAAGGCCGGAATGATCTTGGTGTTCCAGACATCCGCATCATCGTTGCGCCAGCTCTCGATGGTGAGTGTCTGGGCCGTGGCGGCATTGGCGAAAGCAAGAGCTGCCGCGGCCACCGAGGCGGTCGCGAGCAACTGTCCTGCGCGGCGCAGGACGGCTTTCGAATGGGGTTTCGTCATCGTCTTTTTCCTCCGTGACCGAGAGGCGTCTGGAAACGCCCCTGACAATGTGGCCCTCTGATTGTCCCGTGCCGATTTTATTGCATTCTTGCGCATCCCAGCGGGCGAGCTTGACTGTTCCATCGGAAAGCGCTTTGGACAAGTGACCTCATATTGGTATCGGCAAAATTCAAAGACAACTCCTCTTTGACGGCACTCGCCACAATTTGCCGGCTTCCTTTTTCCAACTCGTTGCTCTCTCTGCCATTGACGCTCACTCGGCCTGTTGACAACGCGCCTGGGTATTCCATGTCCATGCCTCTTCCCGAACTGGACATTAAGTGGCATGGTGCCTGTCCGTAAGATACTTCCCGAGATCCGTTTCGCATGACCGACCTTTTGTTCCTTGGCATTGACGGCGGCGGCACCAAGTGCCGGGCCCGGCTCCGCGATGCTCAAGGACATTTACTCGGGGAGGGAACGGGCGGACCTTCCAACATCCGCCTCGATCCCGATCTGGTCTGGAACTCGATTCTGACAGCTTGCCGCGAAGCTCTCGCCCAAGCGGGGCTCCATGAGGGCGACCTGAAGCGAATCCATGCCGGCATGGGAGCTGCCGGCGCCGGGCAGACCAGCGCCGTCGAGCGTCTGCTGTCGCGTCATCATCCCTTCGCGTCCTTCGAGATCGAGACGGATGCACATACCGCCTGGCTCGGCGCCTTCAAGGGCGGCGACGGCGCCATCCTGATCGTCGGCACGGGCTCCTGCGGCTATGGTGGCACCAGCGGCCAATGCCATTATGTCGGCGGCTGGGGCTACGAAGTGTCCGACGAAGGCAGCGGTGGCGCCATCGGGCGCGAGCTCCTGCGCCGCTGCATCTGGGCTCATGATGGGCGCGCAGTCTCGACGCCGCTCTCGGATGCGGTTCTCGCCGAGTTCAACAACGATCTCGAAATTCTCGTGGACTGGGTCGGCAAGGCCCGCCCGGCAGATTATGGCCGCTATGCGCCGGTCGTTCTGCAGCATGCCGAGAAGCGCGATCCGCTCGGCATCGCGATCATCGAGGATGCGGTTGCCGGATTGGGGAGAATCGCCACGCGCCTGCTCGATCTCGGCGCTCCGTCAATCTGTCTGTTCGGAGGCTTGGCGGAGCCGCTTCGGCCCTGGCTTCCACCGCCCGTTCAGCGAACCATCGTCCCCCCTGCGGCGGACGCACTCGATGGCGCCATCCTCCTTGCCAGCATGGCCCTCCAGGGGAGGCGATCATGAACGAGCATTCCGGCGAGGCACTGTCATTCCTTCCCCTGGACGAGGGCAATCCCACTCCCCTCTATCTGCAGCTTCAGCAATCCATCGAGGAGGCTGTCCGCAAGGGCGCGCTCAAGGCCGATGCCGCATTGCCCGGCGAGCGCGATCTGGCCAAGCAGCTCGGCATTTCGCGCGTCACCGTCCGCAAGGCCATCACGGGCCTGGTGCAGAAGGGGGTTCTCGTCCAGCGCTGGGGATCGGGCACCTTCATCGCGCCGCAGATGCGCTTGGAACAGCCGCTCTCCCGGCTCTCGAGCTTCACCGACGACATGTCGGCCCGGGGCCTGAAATCCTCGGCCGTGATGCTGAGCCAGTCGACGGGACCGGCCTCCACGGATGAGCTCATGGCACTCGGCCTCTCGCCCGGCGACCTGGTGAGCCGCGTCAACCGCCTGCGCCTTGCCAACGGCATTCCCATGGCGATCGAGAACGCGGTCATTCCATCAAAAGTCCTGCCCGACCCTTCTCTCGTCAAGCAATCGCTCTATGCGGTGCTGCACGACCAGGGCTTCATGCCCACGCGCGCCTTGCAGAGACTGCATGCGGTTCTGCTCAACGAGGAACAGGCCTCTCTGCTCAGCGTTGCGCCTCAGAGTCCTGCCCTTTACATCGAACGCCGCTCGTTCACCGCTGCGGGCGAAGTTGTCGAATTCACCTCGTCCTATTACCGGGGCGATGCCTATGATTTCGTGGCCGAACTGACCATCAGCCAGCCCGAACGGATGCACAACGATGATGCCTGATACCAATGCTTCTCCCCTGACGGCCATGCTGCGCGAGGCGCAGGAAGCGCCGCAGGTGGTTGCGCACCTGCTCAAGAGCAACGCGCCCCTGTGCCGCGAACTGGGCGAGCGTCTGCGCGCCTCCCCGCCGCCTTTTGCCGTGACCTGCGCGCGTGGCAGCTCCGACAATGCGGCGACCTTCGTCAAATATCTGCTCGAGATCCATTCCGGCCTCGTGACGGCTTCCGTCGGTCCTTCCGTGACCTCCGTCTATGAAGCGCGCCCGCGCATGCGCGATGCTCTGTTCCTCGCCGTGTCGCAATCGGGCCGCAGCCCGGACATTCTCAACCTCGCCCAGGCCGGTCGGGACGATGGCGCGCTCACGGTGGCGCTCGTGAACGACACGACCTCGCCGCTCGCTTCCACCTGCGAAGTCGTGCTGCCGTTGCATGCGGGGCCTGAGAAGAGCGTCGCCGCCACGAAGTCCTTTATCGCGGCGCTTGCTGCAGGACTGCAGCTTGTGGCGCACTGGTCGCAGGACCGAGAGCTTCTCGACGCGCTCGACACCTTGCCCGACGTGCTTGCCAAGGCCTCGGCCACCGACTGGTCGGCCGCGCTTCCCATGCTGACGGAGGCCGATGATCTCTTCGTCGTCGGGCGAGGCGTCGGTTTCGCCGTCGCGCAGGAAGCCGCGCTCAAACTCAAGGAGACCTCCGGCATTCACGCGGAAGCGATGAGCGCCGCCGAGCTGATGCACGGTCCCTGGACGCTTGCGGGCGATCACTTCCCGATCCTGGTTCTCAGCCAGCGGGATGAGACCCTGAGCGGCGTCAACGATCTCGTGACGAAGCTGAATGAACAGGGCGTTCCTGTCATCGTCGCGGGCGCCGCGGAAGGTCCCGCCTCCGTCACACTGCCAGGGATCGAGGATGCTCATCCCTATCTCGCGCCCATCGCGCTCATCCAGAGCTTCTATCCTCTCGTGAATGCCACAGCCCTGGCGCGCGGCCGCAATCCGGACAATCCTCCGCGCCTGCGCAAGGTGACGGAGACCGTCTGATGTCCATTGCTCTCGTTGGAGCCCGCGTTTTCGACGGCGCGCATATGCTCGACGGCCGCGCCGTCGTCATCGAGAACGGCCGTATCCTCGGCCTGCCACATGAACGAGATCTAGGCAGCGGCGTAGAGCGCCGCCGGATCGAGGGATTGCTGGCACCCGGTTTCATCGACGTACAGGTCAATGGCGGCGGCGGCGTGCTCTACAACGACGTGCGCACACTCGACGGCATCATGACCATTGCCGAGGCCCACAGGACCTATGGCACGACGGGCCTGCTGCCGACCTTCATCACGGATACCCGCGAAAAAATGGCCGAAGCCGTGGAGGCTATGCGCGCGGCGCTCGCCGCACGCGTTCCCGGCGTTCTTGGCATCCATCTCGAAGGCCCCTTCATCAGTCCGGAGCGTAAAGGCGTGCACAATCCCGCCTTCATGCGCCCGATGGAGGAGGAGGATATTGCGATCATGACCTCCCTCACCGAGGGCCGCACGCTCGTGACGTTGGCGCCGGAACGAAACAGCATGGAGGCGATCGCGCGTCTTGCTGCAGCGGACGTACTGATCTGCGCCGGCCACACGGCCAGCGACTATGAGACGGTCATGGACGCCACCCGCCGCGGCCTTCGCGGCTTCACGCATCTCTTCAACGCGATGCCGCCCATGGCCGGGCGTGACCCCGGTCCCGTGGGCGCGGCGCTCGACAGCAAGGATACCTGGTGTGGCCTCATCGTCGACGGCCATCATGTGAGCGATGCCGCCTTGCGGATTGCCATAGACGCCAAAGGTACGGAACGGATGATGCTCGTGACCGATGCCATGTCGGTGACCGGCACGGATCTCACCAGCTTCGAACTGCACGGCCGGACGATCTACCGCAAGGACGGCCGCCTCACTACGGCGGACGGGACCCTCGCCGGCTCGGATCTCGACATGGCGAGCGCCGTGCGCAACAGCGTTGAGAGGCTGGGCCTTGCACTGCCGGACGTGCTGCGCATGGCATCGCTGATTCCGGCCCAGTTCCTGCGTCTCGATCACGAATTGGGCCGGATCGCATCTGGTTATCGCGCCGACCTCGTTCTGCTCGATGACGGCCTGCAGGTACGGCAGACTTGGATCGCCGGGGACAGCAACTGAGCGAGAGGCTTTCGATGGGCGCACAACGGGTTCTCGTGGTCGGGCTCGGCAACATGGGCCTGTCCCATGCCCTCGCCTATACGCGGATCGAGGGCTTCGAGATCGCAGGGCTTTGTACGCGCAACATCGAAAGCATGGAGCTTCCTGCCGCTTTGCAGGGTCTCCCGCGCTTCACCGATTTCGAGGATGCCCTCGCCGCTTTGAGGCCGGATGTGGTGTCGATCAACACATGGTCCGACACGCACGCTCCCTACGCCATCCGTGCGATGGAAGCAGGCGCGCATGTCTTCGTGGAAAAGCCGCTCGCCGACACGGTGAAGGAAGCCGAGCGCGTGGTCGAAACGGCGATCCGGACGAAACGCAAGCTCGTCATCGGCTATATCCTTCGCCACCATCCCTCCTGGATCAAGTTCATCGAGATCGCCAGGACCCTGGGTGCGCCCCACGTCTTCCGCATGAATCTCAATCAGCAATCGAGCGGAGCGGCCTGGGAGGCGCACAAGCGCCTGCTGCAGTCCCTCTCGCCCATCGTCGATTGCGGCGTGCATTACGTCGACGTGATGTGCCAGATCACCCGTGCCAAACCGGTGCAGGTGCATGGGATAGGCACGCGCCTGACGAATGACATGCCGGACGGTATGTACAATTACGGTCATCTGCATGTGACCTTCGATGACGGCTCGGTTGGGTGGTACGAGGCCGGGTGGGGGCCGATGATGAGCGAAACGGCCTATTTCGTGAAGGACGTGATCGGCCCGAAGGGCAGCGTGAGCATCGTCATGGCCGAGACCGCCGGCGACATTCGCTCGGACGACATCAACGCCCATACCAAGACCAATCAGATCCTGCTCCATCATGCCGCGCTTAAAGGGGACAGCACCTTCGCGAAACCGGACGAGCGCATCAGCACCACGGACGAGCCGGACCACGATGCCCTCTGCGAGCGGGAACAGCGCTTCCTCCTGCAGGCGATCCAGGAAGATGTGGACCTGACGGATCACATGAACGATGCGGTCCGCTCTCTGCGCATCGTGTTGGCTGCCGACGAGGCCGTGCGGACGGGCCGCGCCGTCTCGCTTTAAAGAGCTCTCAGTTCTTCTCGTAGAAGACGAAGCTGCGATTTCGTCCCGAGAACTCTCGCTCGTATTCCCGCGTCACCCGCCAGCCATGACGCTCGTAGAATCGGCGGGCGCTGTGATTGTCGCGGAAGCACTCGAGACTCTTCGCTCCCAACGCTTCCGCCTGCCGCAAAAGAAGCGCCCCGCCCCCCTTGCCGCTGGCGGTGGGATCCATGAAGAGCATGTCGATATGCCCGTCGGTCATGAGCAGAAAACCGATGGGAGTATCGCCGGAGAGTGCGATCAGCATGCGTTCCCATGAGGCATTGAACCGCTCGGCAAAGAACGCCACGCCCCGACCCGCGAGCACGCTCTCTTCCAAAATATCTGCAAAGGCTGCCCGATAGGATCGCTCGGCAATCGTGGCCAGGGCCGGAATATCCTCTACCCTGGCGGGTCGCACGATCACGGCTGCCCTCTCAGGCGCGGATCGAGCGTGTCGCGCAATGCGTCGCCCAAGAGATTGAAGCCGAAGGACAGGAACAGGATGGCAAAGCCCGCGAAGATGGCGCTCCACGGCGAGAGCATGAGGAAGTTGCGGCCTTCCGACAGCATCAGGCCAAGTGACGGCGTCGGCGGCTGCGTGCCGAGGCCGAGGAACGAGAGCGAAGCCTCGACCAGGATCGCGGCGGAGAGCAGCAGGCTCGTCTGGACCAGGATGACGGAGGCGAGGTTCGGCAGGATATGCAGGAAGATGATGCGCGGATCCGAGGCGCCGATGGCCTTGGCACCCGCCACGTACTCGCTTTCGCACAGGACCAGCGCCGGACCGCGCAGGAGCCGCGCGAAAATCGGCGTGTAGACCACCGCAATAGCGGCCGCCGCGCTGTAGGTGTGAGGCCCGAGAACGGCGATGATTCCGATGGCGAGCAGCATCACCGGGAAGGCGAAGAGAACATCCATGACGCGCATGATGATGCGGTCGAGCCAACCGCGGTAGTAAGCCGCCACGAGGCCGAGCGCTCCACCGGCGAACAATGCAATGCCGACGGCCAGCAGGCAGGCGATGAGCGAGGTGCGGTAGCCGTAGAGAATGCGGGTCAGCACGTCCCGGCCGAGCTGATCGGTGCCGAACCAGTTCAACTCTGATGGCGCGCGCAGGCGCCGCGCGACGCTCTGCGCCATGGGATCATAAGGCGCAACGAGCGGCGCGCCGATGGCGAGGATCAGTTGGATCGCCACCAGAATGACGGCGAAAGTCAGAAGTTTGTTCTTGGCCAGACGCGACACGGCTCAAGCCCTCACGCGGGGATCGACGATGATATAGAGAAAGTCGACCAGAAAGTTCACGAAAACGAAGCCCGCCGTCACCACGAGAATCGTGGCCTGGATCAGCGGATAGTTGCGCTCGGCGATGGCGCCGAGGATCAGGCGGCCGAGACCCGGAATGGCGAAGACCTGCTCGACCACGATGGCGCCGCCGAGCAGATAGCCCGTCATGATGCCGACGCTGGTGAGAAACGGGATCAGCGCATTGCGCAGGGCGTGCTTGTAGACGACGCGCCGCTCCGGCAATCCCTTGGCGCGGGCAGTGCGGACATAATCCTGCCCCAGCGCGTCGAGCATGGCCGAACGCACGAGACGCGAGAGATTGGCCAGGATCGGCAACGCCAGCGCAAAGGCCGGCAGCACCATGCGCTGGAGATTGCCGACGGGATCCTCCGAGAAGGGCACATAGCCGAGCGAGGCGAAGCCCGGCGCCCAGTTGGAAAGGAGAAGGATCAGCACGATCCCGAGCCAGAAGGAGGGAATCGTCAGACCTGCGATAGCGCTCACACGCATGGCGACATCGGCCGCACCGCCGCGCGTCTGCGCCATCAGGCAGCCGACCGGCACGGCCAATACCGCACCGATGACAAGCGAGAGAAAGGTGAGCTCCAGCGTCGGCCACAGATGCAGAAGGATCTCGGTCGAGACCGGACGGCCCGTCCAGAGAGAGGTGCCGAAATCGCCGCGAAGAGCCGATCCGGCCCAGACCAGATATTGCTCGACGATGGGCCGGTCGAGTCCGACGCGGCGGTTGAGTTCCGCCATGCGCTCAGGAGTGATTTCGGTGTTCGCACCCAGCATGATCGCAACCGCATCCCCGGGGATCATCCGGATCATCAGGAACACGATGATCGATACGCCGAAAAGGACGATAACGAGATCGATGAGGCGCGCGAGCAGGACTCGGTTCATGCAAAAGGGCTCTTTGAAAAAAGCCCTGGCGCCGCGCGAATGCGGCGCCAGGGCGAATGTTGCGAATTAGTAGGACGCGTTGCGCAGGGTCAGAAGCGACCGGTTCGGCATCGTGTCGAAACCCTGCAGCTTGCTGTTCATGGCCGAGAACAGGGTGCCATAGGTCAGGTGCGCCACGGGACCCGAGCAAGCGAGCTTCTGCTGCACCTTATCGTACGCCGTCTTACGCGCCGCCTGGTCCTGCAGGGTGCGGGCCTGATCGAGCAGTCCGTCGATCTCCGCATCCGAATATTTGAACACGTTGGTCGAGCCACCCGTGCGGAAGGTGCGGTAGAAATAATCATCCGGATCGGGCTGGCCGGCATTGATCGAGGCGAACATGTCGAAGTTGCTGTTGCGCCAGTCCTGAATGAACTGACCCTGCTCCTGGTTGATCAGCTCCACCTTGAAGCCAGCCTTGTTCAGCTGCTCCTGCACCACCTGGGCGATGTCCTTGACGTCCTGGCGCGGCAGAACTTTCAGGGTGACGGCAACCGGCGTGGCAACGCCTGCTTCCTTCAGGAGCGCCTGCGCCTTGGCGGGATCGGGCTTGTAGCAGGCGAACTGGTTCACATCGAGCGCCCAGGATTTCAGGGCCGGCGACAGCGGTCCGCCGGGCACGCCGGCACCGAAGAGAGCCGCATCGACGATCTCCTGGCGGTTGATGGCGTAGTTTACGGCCTCACGCACCTTCGGGTTGTCGAAAGGCGGCTTCGACACGTTCATGCCAATGAGCGTGTAGGCCAGATCCATCGTCTCGGAGAGCTTCACGTTCGGCTTGCCCTTGAGCTGCAGCGCCGTGGCCGCGTCGATATTGGGCAGAAGCGCGTATTGTCCGTTGCTCAGGCCCACCTGACGGGTGGCGGATTCAGGCACGATGTTGAATTTCAGCCCCGCGAGCTTCGGCATGCCCTTGTCCCAATAGGCATCGTTCTTCGCGAGCAGAATGAAGCCGTTCGGCTGCCACTCCTGGAACTTGTACGGGCCCGTACCGACCGGCGCCTTCTGCAGGGCGTCCTTGTTCGCCTCCATGGCGCTCGGCACGATGGCGATGGTGGCAAGCGAGCTAAGGAGCGCCGCGGACGGCTCCTTGAGCTTCAGCTCCACGGTCGTGGCATCGACGGCATTGGCGCTGTCGATGGCCGACAGGCGGCTTGCCAGCGGCGAAGCGATATCCTTGCTCAGCACGCGCTTGATCGTGGACGCCACATCCTCGGCCTCCATGGCCGAGCCGTCATGGAATTTCACGCCCGAGCGCAGCTTGAAGGTGTAGGTCTTGCCGTCCGGCGAGGCGGTCCAGGACTCGGCGAGACCGGGGACGATCTTCAGGTCCTTGTCGATGGCCGTGAGGCCCTCATAGATATTGCCGTTCACCACCATGAAGCTCGGAAAAGCGGTGATGAGATGCGGATCAAGACCCGTGGGGCTGTTATCCGCCCCGATCTCCAGAACCTGAGCCGAGGCGGAGGCCGTCGCCGCCACCATGAAACCTGCACCGATTGCGCTGCGCAGTGCTGACCTGACCATGCGTCTTTTCTCCCTTGGAAGCCGCAGGGGATTTATAGGCCATCGCCACGGACCTGTCATGGTCCAATATCATACCACTCTAGACCCATTCACCGCCTGTGCTATGGTCAGCTCCGAACAATGCATCCCGGAGCAGCAGATGTCGCAACGCCCCCCCGTCAAAGCCATCGGCGCGATCAGCGGCACGTCCATGGACGGCATCGATGTCTCCATCGTGGAGACGGACGGCGACACCGTCGTGCGGCCGGGACCGGGGCGGACCTTCTCCTATCCGGAGGATTTGCGGAAAACTCTCCAGGCGCTGATCGCCGAGCCAGAGCGGGCGCAGAGCGAGCCGCTGCAGGATCTCGAACAGGCGGTGACGGACGCGCATATCGCGGCGATCCAGCGCTTCATGACGGAAACGGGGATTCCGGCCGGTGATGTGAGCCTGATCGGCTTTCACGGCCAGACCGTCTATCACCGGCCGGAGGTCCGCTTCACGCGCCAGCTCGGCCTCGGCGACCGTGTCGCCGAGGCGCTCGGAATCGATACGGTCTATCGCTTCCGCCATGCCGATGTGGCCTCGGGCGGCGAAGGGGCGCCCTTCGTTCCGCTCTATCACCGCGCGCTCGCGAGCAAACTCCCCCAACCCGTCATGATCCTCAATCTCGGCGGTGTCGGGAACGTCACCTATATCGACGGCGATACGGTGATTGCCTTCGACACCGGCCCGGCAAGCGCCCTGCTCGACGATTTCATCCTGCGCCGCCGCGGCCTCAGCTTCGACGAGAACGGACAGCTTGCCGCTTCCGGCAGGGCGGACGCGAAGCTCGTCATGGACTTCATGCTCAATCCGTTCTTCGACCGCCCCGCCCCGAAATCCCTCGATCGCCAGGACTTCCATGCCCGCGCCAAGGGCGTCGAGGCCTTGCCCGATGCCGATGGAGCCGCAACCCTGGCGGAGTTCACGATCCAATCCGTCATCGCCTCCCTGCGCCACGTTCCGCGCGCGCCGCAGCGCTGGCTCGTCACTGGCGGCGGCCGGCGCAATGCGCATTTCATGAGGCGTCTGCACGAGGAACTGAGTGTGGCCGTCGACCCGGTCGAGGCGGTCGGTTGGGACGGCGACTTCCTGGAGGCCCAGGCCTTCGGCTATCTCGCCGTGCGCTCCACGCTCGGATTGCCGCTGAGCCTTCCCACGACGACCGGTGTGCCGCATCCGATGCCCGGCGGCGAACTGCATCGCGCCGCCTGAGCCTGCCATGCCTCTCAAGACCTTGATCGAACAGGCCTTCGCGCCCGCTGCCGCGTCCGTTCGAGACGGCAACATTCCCGGTGCCGTGCTCGGCATCGTCACCGCCGATGGCGAGCGTGCCGTGCAATGGGCCGGCCACGCGCAGATCGAGCCGGAGCGCGAGCCTCTTTCCCGCGAAACATGGTTCGATCTCGCGTCTCTCACCAAGGTCATCTTCACGACGACGCGCATCCTGCAATTGGTGGAAGCGGGAAAAATTTCGCTCGACGATCCTCTCGTGAAGGTGATTCCGGATCTGCGCCAATACGACATGAACGCGGCGGAGCGGCGCCTCACCTTCCGCCAGTGCCTTACGCATCAGACGCATCTGCCCGCCGTCGAGCCGCTCTATACCTATGGCCAGGATCCCGAGACGCTGCGCGCCTTCATTCTGCAGCGCGTGTGGCAACCCGGTCCGCCGGTCTATTCCGACATCAACTTCAAGCTGCTCGGCATCGCCATCGAGCGCATCACCGGGCAGAAGCTGATCGATCAGCCGTTGCCTGAACAATTCTCCTTCCGGCCCGACCCGAAGCTCTGCGCGGCAACGGAGCGCTGCACTTGGCGCGGGCGCGTGATGCGCGGCGAGGTGCATGACGAGAACGCCTATGCGCTCGGCGGCGCCTCGGGTCATGCGGGCTTGTTCGGCACCATCGACGGCGTGCTCGATTTCGCCCATTCGCTTCTCGACGGCTCCGGCCTTTCGCCCGAGTCCATCAAGGCCATCCGCACGCGCGAATCGGAAAAGCGTACGGTGGGCTGGGAGGGCTTCTATCCCGGCTGGCATGGAGGCGATGCCTGCTCACCAGATACCATCGGTCATACGGGATTCACGGGCACTGGGCTATGGCTCGATTTCGAGCGCGGTCTTGCCTGGTCGCTGCTCACCAACCGCGTCCATCCGAGCCGGCACAAGGACAGCGGAATCCTGAGCTTGCGCCGTGCAACGGGCGAGCAGGTGATCGCGTTGATCGACCGGCGGCGGCCGCTTTAAGGATGCCAACAGAAAGTTGGCCGCTGCCCTCGTCCGGTTCTCTGCAGGCCATTGTTAGGGTTCTCAACTGGTCCTATACTGGTCTGGAAGAAAGTTGGCACAATGGCGACAGAACATTTCAGTACCCGCTACCAAGACCTCGATACCTGGCCGAGCCTCGACGTCCTCTCGGCCTTCTATGAAGGTCAGCTTGCGGCAGTGGCCGCCGTCCGGCCCTCCCTTCCCGCCATCGCGGCGGCGGCGGAAGAGGCGGTCAAGCGCCTGCGCCGGGGCGGGCGGCTCGTCTATGCGGGCGCCGGCACCTCGGGCCGCATCGGCGTCCAGGACGGAACGGAACTGCCGCCGACCTTCAACTGGCCGGACGACCGGGTGGTTTATCTCATTGCCGGCGGCACGGGCGCCATCATGCAGGCAGTCGAAAACGCCGAGGATTCGGTCGAGGAAGGCATCGCCGGTATCCGCAACAACAAGGTCGGTCCTGATGACGTCGTGATCGGCGTCGCGGCCAGTGGCCGAACGCCATTCACTATCGCAGCCCTGAAGGAAGCAGCCTCCCGCGGGGCGCAGACCATCGGCATCTCCAACAATCCCGACGCGCCGATTCTCGACGCCTGCTCCCACCCGATTCTCGCCGATACCGGCGAGGAGGTGATCGCCGGATCGACCCGCATGAAGGCCGGCACGGCGCAGAAGATCATCCTCAATCTCCTCTCGACGCTGATCATGGTGCGCCTCGACCGGGTCTATCGCGGCCTGATGGTCAACATGCGCGCGACGAACGCCAAGCTGCGCCGCCGCAGCGAGATCATGGTCTCGCAGATCACCGATTGCGACGACGCCACCGCCATCGAGGCCATCCGGCAATCGGACGGCGACCTGAAAACCGCCGTTCTCATCGCGCTCGGCGCAAGCCCGGCGGAAGCACGCAGTGCGCTCGAGCGAAACGGTGGCAATCTGCGCAAAGCCCTGGCAGACTTTTCCAAGTCTCCCTAACAAGGAAGACGTCATAACAAAGCCGGCGGCATCGCTGGCAGGAAGAAGGCGAAGGGTCATGGGGCTGGGGCTTGGCATCGACGCGGGCGGCACCGCCACGCGCTGGCGGCTGGCGGATGCGAGCGGCCAATGCATCGCTCAAGGCTCCGTCGCTCCGCTGACCGGCCACCTCTTCTCCGCCGCCGCCGAGGAGCGCGCCCGGCAGATCGTTCTCGACATGGCCCAGGCCGTCATGAAGACCGGGCGGCCTCTCGGCATCATCGCCGGTATCACGGGCTTGACCCGCGACACGCCGGCGGAAGCCACCATGCGTTCCCTATTCGCGGAGACCTTCGAGCTCGCGCCCGACAAGGTCTTCGTCGCAGAGGACATGTGGATCGCCTACCTGTCCTACTTTGCGCTTGGCGAAGGTATCCTGGTCTATAGCGGCACCGGCTCCATCGGCTATTACCTGTCGGAGAACAAGGAAGTGATCCGGGTCGGCGGGCGCGGCAACCTGATCGACGATGGCGGCTCCGGCTTCTGGATCGCCCGCGAGGCCCTGAAGTCGACCCTTCGTACCGAAGAGGAAAGCCCCGGCCAGGGCTGGACCACGACGCTCGGCACCTGCCTCGCCAAGGCGCTCGGCGGCACGGACTGGAACATCGTCCGCTCCTTCGTCTATGGCGGCGACCGCGGCAAGATCGGCTCGCTGGCCCGTGCCGTGGGCGAAGCGGCCCAGGCAGGCGACGGAATCGCGCTTCGGATCCTGAAGGAAGCCGGCGAGGAGCTCGCCCGCCTCGCCAACGCTCTTATCAAGCGACTCGGCCCGAGGCCGGTGGCCCTGGTGGGTGGCTCGGCGCGGCTCCATCCTGTCCTGTCCGATGCCTTCCGGAAGCAACTGGTGGCGCCCGTGGAGTTCATCGCCACCGATCTCGACGCCGCGCTCACGGCAGCGCGGCTGGCGGCGACGCTCAACAAGGTGTGACGAGCGGTCAAGGCTGGCAGACCCTCAGAGGGACCGGAAGACCTTGCCTAATCGGCCCCGCTCGTCCAAGACTTCAGCGGCGAAATCTGATCCAAGACGAATTTTCCGATGCATGCTCTCTTCGTGGGCCAGACCTATATCGACGTGACCTTCCTGGCGGACGAGCTTCCGACGGGAGATGAGAAGACCGTGGCGCGGGATTATGCGATCTCGTTCGGCGGCAACGCGGTCACGGCCGCCTTCGCCTGCGCCAAGCTTGGGCTAGCGCCCGATCTCCTGACCTCGATCGCCGATGACTGGCTCGGCCGCATGTTCATCGACATGGCGGCGAAATACGGCATCTCGGTCCACCACCGGAAGGTCCACGAATCGTCCCTGTCCTTCATCATGCCGCGTGGCGGCAAGCGTGCCATCGTCCGCTGCCGTGACGACCATTACCTGCATCCTGTGCCGCCGCTGAACCTCCAGGGCTGCAAGGCCCTGCATCTCGACGGCCACCAGGCCGATGCGGCCATGCATTACGCCAAGATCTGCCGCGAATCCGGCATCCTCACCTCGCTCGATGGCGGCGGCCTACGCTCCAACACGCACGAGCTTCTGGAATTCATCGACGTCGCCATCGTGGCCGAGCGCCTATGCGAGCAGATGGACCTGACGCCGGCCGGCATGCTGGGCTATCTCAAGAGCCGCGGCTGCAAGATCGGCGGCGTGACCCTGGGCGAGCGCGGCCTCGTCTGGTACGACGAGACCGGCCAGGAAAGCATCCTGCCGGCTCTGAACGTCCCGAGTGAGGCGGTGGTCGACACCAACGGCGCTGGCGACATCTTCCACGGCGCCTATGTCTATTCCGCCATGGCCCGACCCGACCTGCCCTGGCGCGAGCATTTCATCTTCGCCCGCGCAGCATCCGCTCATGCCATCCAGCATCTCGGCAACGAGGCGAGCCTGCCGACCATCGGGGACATTGCGCAGGTGCAGGAGCGCTATATCGAGCGCAAGCTGGCGGCGTAATCTTCCTCAGATATAACTGTCATAAGGAAAAGGCGGCTGTTAAGCCGCCTTCTTCTGATAATCCTTCACGTCGGAGAACTGGATCGCCTTGTAGCGATCGACTTCGTACTGAAGGTTGAACATGTTCGGCGCCATGAAGACCGGCGCATCGTCGAGATCGCGCGCCATCGACGACAGGTGGCTGTCGATGAACTTGTCGAGCTCTTTCTGATCGCCCGCCGTGATCCAGCGGCAGATGGAAAAGCGCGTCGGCTCGTAATCGATCGGCAAGCCGTATTCGGCGCCCAATCGCTCTTTCAGCACATCGAGCTGCAGCGCCCCAACGACACCGACGATGGCGCCGGAACCATCCTGCGGCACGAAGAGCTGCACCACGCCCTCCTCAGCCATCTGCTGCAGGGCCTCGCGCAGTTTCTTCGCCTTCATGGCATCCTGCAGCTTGATGCGGCGCAGGATTTCCGGCGCGAAGCTCGGCACACCGCGGAAGATGATGTCCTCACCTTCTGTCAGCGTATCGCCGATGCGCAACGTTCCGTGGTTGGGAATACCGACCACATCGCCGGCCCAGGCCTCGTCCGCGATGGCGCGGTCCTGGGCGAAGAAGAATTGCGGCGAGTTCAGGCTCATGGGCTTGCCCGTGCGCACGAGCTTCGCCTTCATGCCGCGCTGGAGTTTTCCTGAGCAGATGCGCATGAAGGCGATGCGGTCGCGGTGGTTCGGATCCATGTTGGCCTGGATCTTGAACACGAAGCCCGACATCTTGGGCTCGCCTGCCTCGACCAGACGCTTGTCGGCCTCCTGGCCGCGCGGCGGCGGCGCGTAGGCAGCCAGCGCATCGATCAGGTCGCGCACGCCAAAATTGCGTAAGGCGCTGCCGAAGAACACCGGCGTGAGATGGCCTTCGCGGAAGGCCTGAAGGTCGAAGGGCTTGCAGGCCTCCTGCGCGAGCATCACCTCTTCCTGCCACGCATCGGCCTCTTCCGGCGGCAGCAGGCTCGTGAGCTTCGGATCGTCGGGGCCGGAGACCGGCGTCGGCTCATCGTCCGTATCGATGCGACGGACCATGTTGCGGTGCAGGTCGAAGGTGCCGGCAAAGCTCTTGCCCTGGCTGATCGGCCATGTGACGGGCGAGGTGTCCAGCGCCAGCGTCTTCTCGATCTCGTCGAGCAGGTCGAAGGGATTGCGCGCCTCGCGGTCCATCTTGTTGATGAAGGTCACGATCGGGATGTCGCGCATGCGGCACACCTCGAAGAGCTTGCGGGTGCGCGCCTCGATGCCCTTCGCGGCGTCGATCACCATGATGGCGGAATCGACGGCGGTGAGCGTCCGATAGGTATCCTCCGAGAAGTCCTCGTGGCCCGGCGTGTCGAGCAGGTTGAAGACGCAGCCGCCATACTCGAAGGTCATGACCGAGGTCACGACCGAGATGCCGCGCTCCTTCTCGATGCCCATCCAGTCGGACCGGGTCGAGACGCGGTTCTTCTTGGCCTTCACCTCACCGGCAAGCTGGATCGCGCCTCCGAAGAGCAGGAGCTTCTCGGTCAGCGTGGTCTTACCCGCGTCCGGGTGGGAGATGATCGCAAAGGTTCGGCGGCGGCCCACGGGGGCCGGAAGGTCGGTCATGGCGCTTTTAAAATTCTCTGGGAACGAAGGTGGGGACAGAACGCCGCAGCGCCCCGTCCTTTTGCTGGGCTCTTCTCACCCCATATGGGGGTTTCCCGTCAACAGTGAAAGGAGGTGATCCAGTGTCTCATTGTCATACCCTACGGTCCCCGGTTGCCGTGACCTGGATCTTGGCCTCTGCCGAGATTGGTGCGTAACGCACGTCAAGGAGCGGCTCCTCAAGGGCCGTGGAACCGACAATGGAAAGGCCGCCTCGCAGGGGCGGCCTTTCTTTTTTGTTTTCAAAGGATTTTATGCCCCCAGCAGCTTGCCGGTCCGCTTGGCTGTGGTGCCGGCGACCTTGGCGATCCGCATGCCCTGGGTGACGAAGCGCACGGCGACCCGGGCGAACATTGTACCGTCGGATGGGGCCTCGGCCAGCGTCACTGCGCCGGTCAGCGGATCGATCACTTCGGCAATCACCTCGCCTGCCTTCACTTTCGCGCCCACCTCGGTCCTGAACACCAAGATGCCGTTGGCTGGAGCCTGGACCGGCTCGGAGGCCGCTAATGGAGTTGCATAGCAGAAAGCCTCAGGGATCTGGGGAGCCTCGCCGGCTATCGCGCCGCGCAGGATCATGTAATCGATCATCGCCGCTGCATCGGCTTTTCCCGTCTCATGCGTCACGTCCTGCTCGCCCCGGAACTCCAGCGTCGTCGAATGGCAGCCGAACGGGATCGGATAATCCGGAAATCGGTCGGCAAGCTCCGCCCAGGGACGGCTGCAGGCCTCGTCGAAAGGTTCGTCGCCCGATTCGTCGGCCAGCAGATAGGCATGGGAGCCGATGAACGCCGAGAGGGCTGAGAATTCCTCCGCCGAGCGGGTATGGGTGTAGAGATGGACCACGGCCTCGGAATCGCAGTGCAGGTCGAGCACGATGTCCGCCTCCTGGGCCAAGCCCAGCAGGGCCTTCTTCATGACCTCGGCTGCGTTCGAGGGCTTCCAGGCTTCGAGCTCGGCTCGCAGGGCTTCGCGGATCAGGCGGACATTCGCCTCCCCGTCCTTCGTGAGCTTGCCCTCGATCCGCTCGGCGACCTTCGGCACGAGGTGAGGATAGCCGCGGTTGAAGTTGACCCCGTCGGCGAGATGAAAGCGGCCGATATGGTCCCCCATGACCCGCTGCGCGAGGCCGATGGGATTGGCGGAGGGCACGAGGATGATCTCGCCCTTGATCTTGCCCTCAGCCTCAAGGGCGGCCAAGCGCTCGCGCAGATGGTGAGCCGCGATCATGCCGGGGATCTCGTCGGCATGGAGCGAGGCCTGGACATAGATGCGCGGACGGGCACCTTCCGCGCCGAAGCGCTGAACCGTCAGCGACAGGTTCGCTCCGGGAGCGAGAGGCGAAAGGGCGATATTTTCTGTTCTCATGTTCCGTCAATCAAGGTTTTAGAGCTGTTTCCACTGACGTGGAATCAGCCCTCTTCTTTATTTCTCCGCATTTTTTGACGGCGAACCGGATCCACTTCGCCGAAAAATGCTTCAGGCAGGACCTGTCAGGTAGCCTGCCACCCTTGAGATTGGAAGACGAAACGCTGCGGGCTCGAGACGATGGCGGCAAGCCCCTGCAGGGCCGGTTCCGGATTGACGATAGCGTAAACCGGCACCTTCCTGGCCCAGGCATCGTGCGGAGCCTTGCGGTCGAAGGCCTCCCGGAAATCGCCGGCCTGGAGGATATCGACCATGCGCGGCGCGATGCCGCCGGCGATGAAGACGCCGCCGGAGGATTCGAAGGTCAGCGCCAGATCGCCGGCGAAGCGTCCGAGGAAGCGGGCGAAATGCGTCAGCGAATCCATCGCCAGCTCATTGCCCTCACGAGCGGCCGCCAGGACGTCGTTGGGAATCGTGAAGGGACAATCGACACAGCGATGCGCCGCGAGCGCCTTGGCGATGCGGAACAGGCCTGGGCCGGAGAGCACGACCTCTCCCGAAATCCGCCCGCCGACCCGCTCCAGGTGCGGCCAGATGGCGGTTTCTTCGTCATTCGTCGGCCCGAACTCCATGTGACCTGCCTCGGTCGCGAGGATCGCCAGGCGATCCTCGACCGGCACGAGCGCCCCTGCCCCAAGGCCTGTTCCGGGCCCGAGCACGACACGCGCGCCGGGCTTGGCCGGCGGAAACGTGCCGATGGGGGCGAGATCGCCCTTGGCCTCGTCGAGCACCGTCACCGAAGCGGCAACCGGCGTGTAGTCGTTGACGAGGGTCACGCGCTCGAAGTTCAGCGCCGTGCCGATGGCCTCGGCATCGACCACCCAATGGGCGTTGGTGAGGCGGATCGCGGGAGCATCCACCCGGGTCGCCACCGCGATGATGGCGGAACGGGGTGCCGGTCCCTCAAAGGCTTCGAACGCAATCCTGATGGCTCCGACCGGATCGGGCGTCTGCGCCGTCAGCGTGCGCGGCAACAGCTGAACCAGCGCACCGGGCGCGGGCAACACGGCGAAGCGGGCATTGGTCCCGCCGATATCCCCGAGCAGAACAGGAAATGCGAACATCGAAACCTATCGTCCTTTCTGCCTCTCGCAACACCGAAGAGTTACGATCAGAACGCTTCCTCCCAGCTCCGGCTCAGGCGCACGGCGGAGTTGATGAGACCGACCATGGAATAGGTCTGGGGGAAATTGCCCCACAGTTCCCCGGTCGTGTAATCCGCATCCTCGGAGAAGAGCCCGAAGGAATTGCGCAAGCTCAGGATGTGCTCGAACAGTTCCTTCGCCTCGTCCTTGCGCCCGATGACGTTCAGGGCATCCACGTACCAGAAGCCGCAGATCATGAAAGCCGTATGCATGAGGCCGAAATCGTCTTCCACATCATAACGCAGGAGAAGGTCGCCGCGCCGCAGAGCCTTGCCGCAAGCCTCCACCGTCGCGATGAAGCGCGGATCGTCGGCCTTCGCGAAATCGAGCTCCGCCAGAAGAAGGAGCGTCGCATCCAGATGCTCGCCGTCGAAGGAAGAGACGAAGGTGCCGAGCTCCGGATTGTACGCGCGTTCGTTGATGACCCTGTGCATGCGGTCGGCATTCTCGCGCCAGAAGGCAGCGCGATCCTCGCGCCCCATGGCCTCGGCGATCTTGACGAGGCGATCGCAGGCCGCCCAGCACATCACGCTCGGAAAGGTATGCACGGCCGCCTTGGTGCGCAGCTCCCACGGGCCGGCATCCGGCTGGTCGAAGACCTCGATGGCCCTGTGCCCCAGCTTTTCCAGATGCGCGAACAACGCCTTGTTGCCGGTGCGGATCAGGCGCCTGTCCAGGAAGGCGTGAACGGAGGCCAGGACGACGCTGCCATAGGCGTCGTTCTGGATCTGCGTATAGGCCGCGTTACCGACGCGCACGGGGCCCATGCCGCGATAGCCCGCCAGAGCGGTGGCCTCCCGCTCCTCGAGGTAAGGCGATCGTGTGATGCTGAAGAGCGGCGGCATGTCCTTCTGGTCGGGAATGGCCTCCATGTCGTCGACGATGTTCGTGATGTAGGTGAGATATTCCTCCATCGTCTTGGTGGTGCCGAGACGGTTGAGGGCCTGGATCACGAAATAGGCATCACGCAGCCAGCAATAGCGGTAGTCCCAGTTGCGCTGCGTGTGGGGCGCTTCCGGCACCGAGGTGGTGAGCGCCGCCACGATGGCGCCGGTCTCCTCGTAATTGCACAGCTTGAGCGTGATGGCTGCGCGGATCACCGCCTCCTGCCAGTCGAAAGGAATGGACAGGGAGCGCACCCAGTCGCGCCAGAAATCGACCGTGCTGTCGAGGAAGGCCCGGGCCGTGGAGTCCGTCTCGGACCGGAGCGGCTCGTCCTCGCCAAAGAAGAACGACAAGGGCCGGTCGACGACAAAAGGCCGCTCCTCCTGTACGTAGGACACGGACGCATCGGTGGTGAGTCGCAATGAGTAGGCAGGGCCGACGAACCGCAGGTGGTTGCTGCCGCGGGTCAGGTTTGGCGTGTAACCGCCCCAGTCGTAATGAGGCCGTAAGCGGACGCGGATGCGCGGACGGCCCTTCACGGGAGAGACGCGACGGATCAGCATCGGCGGGCGGAAGGTGCGGTCGTAATGCTTGAAGCGCGGTGCGAAATCCGTGATCTCGAGGATATTGCCGAAGGAATCCGTCATGCGCGAGACGAGGACCGCCGTGTTCTCGAGATAGGTCTGTTCGCAGCTGACTATGCCGACCATGTCGATGGCGAAGATGCCCTTCTGATCCGCGTCACTCCGCCCTTCGGGGCTGTCGAGCAGGGCGGAGAAGACCGGGTCGGCATCGAACCGCGGGAAGCAGCTCCAGGTGATCTGGGCCCGGCGATCCACCAGCGCCGAGATCGTGCAATTGCCGATGACGGCAAGGTCTAATGAACTCATGTCAGCAATTATCCCCTTTGAAAGGCAATACCCCTTCGAAAGCCCATGCGGACAGGCAATGTCGCAGCTCCGCGGGCGTTCCAAGGCGAACCTTGGCAATGGTTTCTCCCGCGCCAATGCGGACGGACAGGCCGCCATGTGCATTCACGGTCTTGAAACCGTTCTCGTCGGTGAGATCGTCGCCGACGAAGATCGGTTGCCGTCCCTTGTAGGGAGATTCGTGGAGAAATCTCTCGATCACTTTCCCCTTCCCCGCCGCCGAAGGAAGGATTTCTGCCACAGCTTTCCCGTGTTGAACACGGTAATCCGCGCCCAGCGCCTCGACTGCGGCATGGGCCATGGCCAGGGCGAAATCCTTCTCATGGGGGGCAAGGCGCCAGTGAATGGCAACGGAGCACCCCTTGTCCTCGATCAGGACGCCCTCCTTGTCGGCAACGGTCCTGGACAGGCATTCGACCATTTCGCGCAGGGCGGGATGCTCGTCCTGGTCACACATGGAGAGCTGCCCTGCGATGCGGTGCTCGAGCCCATGAAGCCCCGCCATATCGAAAACATGGGGCACGAAACGTCCATCGAGAAAATCGACGGGACGTCCGCTGATGATCGCGAGCGCACCGCCGAGCCGCTCCTGCAACCTGGTGAGGACTTCCGGCAGGGCCGGGTCCACTGCAACCGCATCGGGACGCTCGACGATGTCGACGAGGGTTCCGTCGAAATCGAGAAAGAGAGCGTAATCCTCATTCACGTCAGCCATCGGACTCTGTCCTGCAGGAGCTTCACGCATTGGCCGGCGCAAGCCTCCGTCCCCTGGCGATCAACCGCCTGATCCTCTGCTGCTTGCGCAGGCGCGAGGCTGCCAGCAGCATCTGCCCGGCCCAGCGATAAACATTGCGTTCCTTGACCTGATCGCGCATCAGCCGCATCCGCTCGCGCTGCTCGGGCTGCGGCATGGTGAGTGCGCGATTGATGGCCTCGCCCATGGCATGGGCATTGTAAGGGTTTACGATCAGTGCCTCCGACAACTCGCGGGAAGCGCCGGCGAATGCCGACAGAATGAGCACGCCCTGCTCGTCGTCCCGCGCTGCCACGAATTCCTTGGCCACGAGATTCATGCCGTCGTGCAAGCTCGACACGATGCACAGATCCGCCGCACGGAAAAGCTCAAACACTTCGTGGGGCTCGTGATGGCGAATGAGGAGCTTGATGGGCTCGTATCCATTGCCGCCATGTTTCTCGTTGATGTCGCGCGCCAAGGCCTCGGCCTCTTCCTGGAGCTGGCGATAATTGGAAAGCTTACTTCTGGTAGGCGCTGCCACCTGAACGAAAGCAAAATTGCCCCGCCATTCCGGATGCTCGGCCAAGAGCGTGTCAATGGCCTGCATGCGGTCGATGATGCCTTTCGTGTAGTCGAACCTCTCGATGCCGACGCCGATGCGCATGGTCGGGGGCAGTCCCAGACGCTCACGTACGATCCTGCGGCATTCCTCTACGGGCCTCTGGCCTTCCATGGCCGTGGGCGGCCATTCGATGGAGATCGGATAGGGACGGATCAGGGTTTCCTCGCCGCCGAAGATCACCGAATCCCGCTCCCGGTCGATGCGGCTTTCCACGTAGGAATCGACGGAGTCGAGAAAATTGTTGCAATGGGCCTGGGTGTGGAAGCCGAGGATCGAGGACCCCAGGAGCCCGTCGATGACCTCCTCCCGCCAGGGGCAGATCCCAAAGATTTCGGCATTCGGCCAAGGGATGTGCCAGAAGGTGACGATGGTCGCCCGGGGCAGCCTGTCGCGGATCATGCGCGGCAGGAGCGCGAAGTGATAATCCTGCACCAGGATAATCGGATCCTCGCGCTTGGCCTCGGCGACCACCGCCTCGGCAAACTTCTCGTTAACGGACCGGTAGAGCTGCCAATCCGTTTCGCGAAAGACCGGCCGGACGAAGGCAATATGGCACAGGGGCCAGAGACCCTCATTGGCCGCCCCGTAATAGTATCCGTCCTGCTCCTCCTCCGAGAGCCAGACGCGGCGCAGGGTGTATGAGGGGTGATTTGGGGGCACGGGCACCCGATCATAGGCATCGACCGTGTCCCTATCCGCCGTGCCGCTGCCATGGGCCACCCAGGTGCCGCCGCAGGCGCGCACCACCGGCTCCAGGGCAGAGACGAGGCCGCTGGCGGGGATCTGCAGGGAAATCTCTCTGCCCTCAGTGCGGTTGTGGATATAGGGCTCGCGGTTCGAGACCACGATCACCTCCGAGCCCGACAGTTCGTTGGACAAGGCCGCCCGCAGGGTCTCCGGACTCCAATCCGTATGCGCCGCATCGATGGTCCGCCTCGAGGCTTCAAGCTCCTGGAGCACATCGCGGATTTCCTGGCCGAGCGGGATGATGTTCTCCTCCGGGGGCGGATTGGCATTCCCGGCGCGGGCGCTCTCAAGCGCCTGCCGGATGGAGGCCAGCCATCGGCGCATGATGATGGCTGCGATCATCGCCGCAAGCGCTGCAGCCCCGAAGGCGACGCCGGCAAGCGCCAGGAAGAGATAGTTTCTTGCCTCCCCGCCGCGCTGGTCGGCATAGCTCAGGTCGTGCAGCACCACGAGGTGCCCTCGCCGTCCTCCTGCATTCAGAGGGAAGGAGCTGACCAGGATGTTGCGATCCTGACTCCTGACAACCGAAAAACTTTCCGCATCGGACCGGGAAGCCTCGGAGCAGGAGAAGGACGGGGGCATGTTGCTGGTGGGGAAGCGCAGTTCCTGCCCGTCGCAATAGCCGATGGCGAGCACACGCTCGTCGGTGGCGATGCGCTCGAACAGGATGCCGGCCTGCTGAGCGTCGTTGCGGGCCAGAAGTCCGCTGACCTGATCCCGGACGGAATTGAACACGAGGCGGGATCGCAGCTCGACATCACGGCGCGACCATTGTTCCACGAAGGATGTAGCAAAGGGCAGTACGGCCAGGATGACGATGGCCGCCACGAGCATTGCGATACCGCCAAAGCGGAAGATGATCCTCAAAACGCTAAGTTCCTCAAGAAAAATCAACACTTTCATCGAAGCGGGCGCAACGGGCCTTGCGGCGAGACGTCAGATTTCAACTTCGATGGAAAGCGACCGAGAAAGGTAGCCTTCGCCCCTGTTATGGGCTTGTGCGTCGAACTTTCCAGGCTTGACCGGACTCGAGAGGGCATCGGAGAGGATTCAAATGAAAACCGCGGCCGGTGCAGTCAGCACCGGCCGCGGCTCTCGGCCGCTCAAGGAGAAAAGATCAGTGCTCGCGGAAGGCGCGGGCGATCTGCTCCTGCATGGGCTTGAAGAAGTATTCGAACGGCGTGCGTTCATTGACCTGGACGAACACCTCGGCCTGCATACCGGCGATCAGATGCAGGTTTTCAAGCTTCTTGAGCTCTTCCTGAGGCAGTTCGATGCGGATCGTGTAGAAGGTCGTGCCGGTCTGCTGGTCGCGCGACACGTCCGCCGAGATCCGGCTCACCGAGCCGTGCAGATCGGGCATCATGCGCGCATTGGAGGCATGGACCTTCACCGTCGCCTTCTGGCCGATCTTCACCTGATCGATCTCGTTGGGCAGTACCTTGGCCTCGAGCTCGAGCTTGTCGTTGACCGGAACGATGTTCATCACCGGCTCCGCGGGAGAGATGACGCCGCCGATCGTGTGGACGTTGAGCTGGTGGACATAACCGTCGCTGGGCGCACGGATGTCGATGCGCTTCAGCTGATCCTCGGCCGCCACGCGGCGCTCGGTGTATTCCGCGACCTTGCCCTGGATCTCGCGCAGCTCCTGCATCGCCTCGGCGCGCATCTGCTCGTCGATCTGGATGATCTGGAACTGGGTCTCGGCGATACGGCTCTCGGCCTGAGCGACAGCAGCGATGAGCTGGCCGCGCTGACCTTCGATGCTGGCAGCGTCGCGCTCGAGCGCATTCAACCGTGTGATCGGAACCAGGTTCTTCTCATAGAGGTCGCGAACGCCCTTCAGCTCAGCCACGATCAGCTCGGCCTCGCGGGTCTTCGCTGTCTGCTGAGCCTTCAATCCCACGATCTCGTCCTGGGACTGGGCGATGCGCTTCTTGAGCTGGTCCTTCTGCGCATCGCGGGAGGCGGCACGTGCGATGAACAGGGTGCGCTCCGAGGACACGATCTTCTGAACGGCCGGCTCATTGAGACGAGCAGCGAACTCCGCCGGCATGTCGATCGTGGAAATACCGTCGCGCTCCGCCTCCAGGCGAGCTTGGCGGCCGATATATTCATCGAGCTGCTTCGACACGACCTGAAGGTTCGCGCGGGTGACCGTCTCGTCGAGGCGGACCAGAAGATCGCCCTGGGCGACGCGGTCGCCCTCCTTGACCTTCAGCTCGCCGACGATGCCGCCGGTCGAGTGCTGAACCTTCTTGACGCTGGTATCGACCACGAACTGACCGCCGGCGACGACGGCGCCCGACAGGGTCGAGGTGGCCGCCCAGAGACCGATCGTGCCTCCGAAGAGGGCGATCATGGCCACGCCGCCGATGGTCGACTGGCGCAGGATCCGCTGGTGGACGGAGGGTTTCTTCGGGGGAGCTTGAACGACTAACATTTAACCAACCTCTCGCAGGTTCGTAGCCGGAGCTGCCGGCGCCTGCTGCTGCCGCACCGGTGCCGGTGCTGGCGTCGCATTGCGTTTCATGACGGACTGCAGAACCTCGTCGCGCGGTCCCATGGCCTTGATTCGGCCCTCTTCCACGATGGCGACCTGATCGACCTGGCCGAGAGCAGCCGGGCGGTGCGTGATGACGACCACGATGCCACCGCGCTTGCGGACCGACAGGATGGCCTGGTTCAGGGCCTCGTCGCCGGCGCCGTCGAGGCTGGCATTCGGCTCGTCGAGCACGACCAGGAACGGGTTGCCGTAGAGGGCGCGGGCGAGAGCCACGCGCTGGCGCTGACCACCCGACAGGGAGGCTCCGCCTTCGCCGATGCGGGTATCATAGCCTTCCGGCAGGTTGAGGACGAGCTCATGGGCGCCGGCCGTCTGAGCAGCGGCGATGATGTCGTCCGGCTTGGCGTCCGGCTGGAAGCGGGAGATGTTCTCGGCAATGGTGCCTTCGAACAGCTCCACATCCTGCGGCAGGTAGCCGATGTGACGGCCGAGCGAATCCGACTCCCACTGATCGAGGGCCGCGCCGTCGAGGCGGATTTCGCCGCGCAGGGTCGGCCAGACGCCGACGAGGGCACGGGCGAGGGTCGACTTGCCCGAGGCACTGGGACCGATGAGGCCGAGGCCCTGACCAGCCTGAAGCTGGAGAGAAGCGGCCTGGACGATCGGCATCGAAACGCCCGGAGCGCCGATATAGACGTCTTCCACCGCCAGAGCAGCCTTCGGCGCAGGCAGCGGCATGCGCTGGCCCTGAGCCGGCACGAGCGACATGATGTGCTGCAGACGGCGATAGGCTTGGCGGGAGGCGGTGAAACCCTTCCAGTGAGCAACCGCGATCTCGATCGGAGCGAGCGCACGGGACATGAGGATCGAGCCGGCGATCATAAGGCCGCCCGACATCTGCCCCTGGATCACGTAATAGGCGCCGAGGCCGAGAATGGCCGACTGGAGCACCATGCGGAAGACCTTGGCGAAGGCGCTGATGCCGGCCGAGGATTCGCTGGCGAGCAGGCCGTCATTGACGTGACGGACATGCACCTCGTCATAGCGCTTGGAGAGGAAGCCCAGCATGCCGTTGGCGCGAATGGCTTCCGCGTTGCGGCGGCTGGTCTCGGCGATGGCGTGGCGCTCGGCACCACTCTTGGTCACCTCGTAGGAGGGACCCTTGCTCTTGGCGTCCGTGTAGAGCGTCAGGAGGATGATGACCACGCCACCGACCACCGACATGACGCCGATGCCGGGGTGGATCATGAAGCAGCCGATGAGGAAGATCGGCATGAACGGCATGTCGAACAGGGCCGTGGGACCCAGGCTCGAGAGAAACCCGCGGATCGTATCGAGATCCCGGACCGGCTGCATGCTTTCGGCCTGCTTGGCGCCCTTGAGCGGCATCGTGGCCACGAGATCGAAGACCCGGTGCGACAGCAGCTCGTCGAAGCGGGCGCCGATGCGCGCCAGCATCCGGCCGCGCAACATGTCGAGACCGCCCGAGAGGGCAAAAGCCGCGAGCGTGATCAGAGAAAGGCCGATCAGAGTGGGGATGCTCCGGCTCGACAGCACCCGGTCATAGACCTGGAGCATGTAAATGGAGCCCGTGAGAGCCAGGAGGTTGACCACCGCCGAAAATACGGCAACCCCGGTAAAGGAGGGAAGGCAGGACTTCAGAGCGTCTTGGACCTCTGTGCTTTCTTCCCGATTTCTCGATGCCTGCTTCATGTCTTCTTTCCATAGGCCGACCAGTCACCCGGCGCCGTCGTGGTTGTAGAGCCGTTGCGAAAGGTTATACCTTATCACAGCGTTTGCCATCTGGCGATGGCGCGATGTCGGGGATGGCCCCACAAGAGTATCTCGTTATAGTTAGGCCTGCGAGCCCAAGTTTATCAGCACTCTTATGGGTATCGAGATGCCCCTAAGGTGGTCGCTTTCCGTTACGCCACCTTTTGTAACCCTATTATATGTAACTATGTCAACAAAAAGTTCTTGCTGTATGTGCGCAATGTTACATGTCCCCTCTATTTGGGCGGGCATGTAACGTAAGCACTTAACTTTAAAGATAACGCTTTGGTAAACTTTTAGGGTTAACTGTCTCTGACCTGAAAATGAGGTCGGAATATGGACATCAACATACGTTCTCAGGATCGCAGCGAAGCGGCGAAACAGGCTGGCGCATCATCCGCCGGCAATGTCCAGATCGACCCCATGGCCAACGCAGCCTTGGAAGAGGCCATCAAAAGCGCGAAGCTTGGCCTCAAGTCCACCTCCCCTGATGTGGCGACGAATGACGGCATTGCAACCCGCGGCCGAACTTTTCCCACCACGCTCCTGAGCCAGGCCGCCATGGCCCTGCTCCTCGTCGGAGTCGGCTGGTCGGCCTCCTATATGGGAACCCTGGCCAACCAGGATGCCATTCGACGCCTGGAAACCGAGACGGCTCGCAGCCAGGAGATCCTTGCCCGGCTGAGTACCGATCTGGATGCGCTGAGAGAGACAGTCGTCGCTTTCAAGGATATCGAGCACACCGCGTCCACATCGTCTGCGTCGGAACGGACGATGCTCACCGAAAAGATCGAACGCCTCGCCATCAGCCTCGATGAGCCCGGCAAGAAGCTCTCCGCTCTTGAAGGCCGGCTCGACCGGATGGAGAGCCAGATCCTGACCACCCTGGCGGGACTGAACACGAAACCTGCAACTCCGGTCGCGCCTCCGGCCACCGAGGCTGCCGCGCGCGAGGAGGCCCCGGCTCCCAAGCCGGTCAAGAGCGAACCCGTCGACGGATGGGTGCTGCGCGAGGTCTATGACGGTGCGGCTCTCGTCGAGAACCGGAACCGGCGCCTCTACGAGGTCATGCCCGGCGGCGTGCTCCCGGGTGTCGGCCGTATCGAGGCCATCGAGCGCCGCGGCGCGCGCTGGGTCGTCGTCACCGACAAAGGCTTTATCGGCACCTATCGTTAATGGGGAATGATGCCTCTCAAGCCATAGACCAGCGCGGCGAAGATCGCGAGGCTTGCGACATACAGGAACACGAACCAGAGCAGGCGTTTCGAGCGTCGTTCCGGCGGAGGATGCGTTTCTGCTTGCATCAGTGATATCCGTAGCCGCCGCCTGAGATCTCGTCTGCCACCTTGCCGCGGAAGACGTAATAGGAATAGGCCGTGTAGGCGAAGATGATCGGCAGCACGATGGCGAAGCCAACAAGCGCGAAGAGCTGAGAATTCACAGTGTTCGCCGTGTCCCAGATCGTGAGGTTCGGCGGCACGATGAATGGGAAGAGGCTGACGCCCAGGCCGAGATAGCCGAGCAGGAACAGGGCGATTGCCAGGAAGAACGGGCGGTAATGGCGTCCCTCATCGAGATCGCGAAACAGCCTGTAGGCCACATACGCGGTCACCAATGGAATCGGCGCGAGAAACGCAATGTTGGGCCAGGAGAACCAGCGCGTCTCGATCTGCCTTCCTAGGAACGGCACCCACACCGACACGATGGCAATGGCAAGGACGGTGGCGAGGAGAAAGCGCACCGCCATCCGCCGCGCCCAGATCTCCAGTTCGCCCGTGGTCTTCATCACGCACCAGGTCGCGCCGAGAAGGCCATAACCGAAGATCAGGCTGATGCCCGTGAGCACGCTGAACGGGGTGAGGAAATCGAAGGTGCCGCCGGTGAACTGGCGTCCGTCGGTGGCAAAGCCCTGCACGAAGGCGCCGAGCACCATGCCCTGGAAGAAGGTCGCGAGCAGCGAGCCGAAGAAGAAGGCATTGTCCCACAGGAATTTCGACCGCTCCGCCTTGAAGCGGAATTCGAAGGCGACACCGCGAAAAATGAGGGCGACGAGCATGAAGATGATCGGCAGATACAATGCCGGCATGAGAACCGCGTAGGCGATGTGAAACACGGCGAAGAGACCGCCACCGCCGAGGACGAGCCAGGTCTCGTTGCCGTCCCAGATGGGAGCGACGGAAAACATCATCCGGTCGCGCCAGTTCTCGCTGCCAGCCGCCTTGAAGAGAATGCCGACGCCGAGATCGAAACCGTCGGCGATCACGTACATGGCCACCGCCACCGCAATCAGCCCAGCCCAGATCAGCGGCAGCCAGAAGGCCAGTCCTTCGTATTCCATTCCGAAGCCGAACATGATCTTCAAGCTCCTATCGTATTGGTAGCGCCTTGTGCCCCGGTTCGCCTTCGAGCCCTTCGTCCGGTACCGAGAATGGGCGCTTCGGCTTCTTGCCGAGATCGTCTTCGCGGATGTCCTCGACGGGATCGGGCCCGCGCCGCAGGAGCTTGGCGAGATAATAGGAGCCGAAGCCGAACACGAAGGCATAGACGACAATGAAGGTCAGAAGCGATGTGGTCACGGCTCCGGTCGAGACGGGAGACACCGCATCCGCCGTGCGCAGATGTCCGTACACCACGTAAGGCTGACGGCCGATCTCGGCGACGAACCAGCCGAAGAGAACCGCGCCAAAACCCGAGGGCGTCATGATCATGGCAGCGGTGAGAAACAGCCTGTTGGTGAAGAGCGTGCCCTTCCAGCGTAGGTAAAGACTCCACAGGCCGATACCGAGCATTGCGAGACCGATGCCGACCATGAAGCGGAAGGAGAAGAAGACGGGCCAGACCGGCGGGCGCTCGTCCGGCGGCACATCCTTCAATCCGGGCACGACTCCGTCGTAGGCATGGGTCAAAATCCAGCTCCCGATCTTCGGAATACTGATCTCGTAGTGGTTCGTCTCCGCCACTTCGTCCGGAATGGCGAAGAAGCGCAGGGGCATGTTGTCCATGCGATCCCAGTTGCCCTCGATGGCGGCGAGCTTGGTCGGCTGATATTTGAGCACGCCGAGACCGTGCAGATCGCCGATGAGGATCTGAACAGGCACGAAGATAGTGGCGAACCACAAGGCCATCGACATGGAGCGCCGCGATCCGGCGAGCTTCGCCGCCGGCGCGTCGTGCGGATGGCGGAGCAGCATCCAGGCGGACATGCCAGCTACCGCGAAAGCCGTCGTCAGGTAGCAGCCCAGCACCATATGCGCGTAGCGCAACGGAAAGGACGGATTGAAGACGACCTTGAACCAGTCGACCGGCACCGCCTTGCCGTTCTCGATGGCAAACCCATCGGGTGTCTGCATCCAGGAATTGGCGGACAGAATCCAGAACGCGGAAATCAGCGTGCCCAAGGCCACCATGCAGGTGGCGAAGAAATGCAGCCGGTCGCCAACCTTTTCCCAGCCGAAGAGCATGATGCCGAGGAAGGCCGCTTCCAGGAAGAAGGCCGTGAACACCTCGTAGGCGATGACGGGGCCCAAAACATTGCCGGTGAATTCGGAGTAGCGCGACCAGTTCGTGCCGAACTGGTAGCTCATGACGATACCGGACACGACGCCGAGGCCGAAGGAAACCGCAAACACCTTCACCCAGAAACGGAAGAGATTGCGGTAGAGCGGGTTGCCCGTGCGCAGCCAGTTGAATTCCAACGCCGCAAGCCAGCTGGCGAGGCCGATGGTGAAGGCCGGGAAGATGATGTGAAAGGCAATCGTGAATGCGAATTGGATGCGTGAGAGCATCAGGGCATCGAATTCCATATCCGCTTCCCCATCATCGACCTACCAGCTTTGCTTTTAGGGCGGAACGGAGGCCTGGACCAGTGGCCTGGGATCCTGGTGGGGTTGCGTGACGAGAATATATTCTGAACGACGCGGGTGCCATCGCGTGCTGAGGCGCTGCGCGAGAGCCTACAAGCCTTCAGATTACCTGCGGCAGGCGAAAGGCGGAAAGGTGCTCGCCGTTCCCGCATTCATGGCCGCGACCACCATCATGTTGGCGAGGTCGAGTTCCTCTGCGGAGCGAGGACAGACATCGCCTTGCGTGGTGCAGCCCGATGCGATGAAGGCTTCATGACGGTCGAGAAATTCCTGGCCCAACCCTTTCGTCCCGCGATGCGCGAGGGCGTCCGACCACGCCTTCTTGTAACGAGCGCATTTCACCTCGGGCCAGCTCTGAGATTGAGGGGTTTGCGCCATAGTGGGTGCAACACTGCTGGCCAGCAATGTTGCAATGGCGATGACGGATGTCAGTAAACGTCGCATCTCACATGGGTCCTGTTTGGAGCGGATGCGATGGACCATGAGAGAGGGTTGGGTCAAGCGGCCCTCAATGCAGGCTGTCATCCCGGACGAAGCGGAGCGCAGATCCGGGATCGTTGGACGAGTAAAGCACTGTCATCCCGGGGCCGCGTAAGCTGAGCCCGGGATCCATAACCACGACCTTCGACCAGTTCGGCACCGTCAGCGGCGATGGATTCCCGCCTCCGCGGGAATGACAGCGTTGAGGTTCAAGCGCCTTGTTTGCACGCGATCCCGGATCGGCTGTGCCGTCCGGGATGACCGTGTGTCTTCAAACCCGCATCTCAGGCGGAGCCTTCTCCCGCCTCCTGCCCGACGACACACGGCGTTTTTTTGCCGGCTTCTTCTCCGCCTGCTTTTCCACCTCGCGGGAGAGGCGCTGCTCCAGCAGCGCGAGAACGGCAGCCTCCTCGGGTTTGAGGCTGGACAGATCCTCACGCAGCTCCGCCTCGACCTGTTCCTTGATATCGAGAAGCAGGCCTCTGTCGAGATAGCAGGCGAAGACTTCCGGATGCACATAGCATTTGCGGCAGATGCTCGGCGTGTTACCGAGCCGTGAAGCGACCGTCTCGATGGCCGCGCGGATGTTCTTCTTGGCCTTGGCCTCGCTGTCGAATTCCTCGAATTCGGAGAGCGCCAATGCCGCCAGCACCGTTCCGGCCCAGGTGCGGAAATCCTTCGCCGTGATCTCGCCTCCGGTGATTTCCTTCAGGTAGGCGTTCACATCGGCCGACGTGATCGATTGCTGCTCGCCATTCTCGTCGAGATACTGGAACAGATCCTGCCCGGGCAGATCCTGGCAGGCCTTCACGATCTTGGCGATGCGCCGATCCTTGACTTGCAGGCGCCAGGTCTTTCCGCTCTTGCCCTTGAACTGAAAGCGCAGATCGCCGCCATCCACCTTCACGTGCGGATCGCGCAATGTCGTGAGGCCATAGCTCCGGTTCTGCTTGACGTAGTCGGAATTGCCGACGCGGATGAGCGTGCTCTCGAGCAGATTGACCACCGTCGCCAGCACCTTTTCGCGCGGCAGGCCGCGCAGGCTCATATGCTCGTCGATGATCTTGCGGATGGCCGGCAACCCGCGGGCGAATTCGAGCATGTGCTCGTATTTCGTGCTCTCGCGGACCTCGCGGAAGGCCGGATGATAGCGATACTGCTTGCGCCCCTTGGCATCGCGACCTGTCGCCTGGATATGGCCGTTCGCCTTGGTGCAGATCCAGACATCCGTATAGGCAGGCGGGATCGCCAGTGACTTGATGCGCTCAAGCGTCGCCTTGTCATCCACCTTCCTGCCGTCAGGTCCCGTGTAGGTGAAGCCCTTGCCGGATTTTTTGCGCCGGATGCCGGGCTCCTCGTCGGAGACATAGCGCAGGCCCGCCGTCTCGGCGGCATCGCGCGGATCGATGATATTCTCGGCAGTGGCGTTCGGTTCCAGCATGAGCGGCCTTTGACAAAGCAAGACGTCAACCGGGCTGCGCCATCCCGGGTTCCCTGGGAGAGTCTCCCATGCTTCGAGATGACGGCAACGGTTGCAGGCATGGGGAGTTCCCTTTCGCCCCATGCCGAGGTTACAAGAGCGCAACCGTTCCACCCGGATGATCCCTTGTCTTCCTTGTCCCTGCCTGACGTCCAAGGCCGCAAGCTCGTCTTCGTGATTACCGAAGACTGGTTCTTCGCCTCCCATTTCCTGCCCATGGCCAGAGCCGCCCGCGAGCTCGGGTTCGAAGTCACGGTCGTGTGCCGCGTGCGCTCTCACCGGGAGGTCATCGAGGCCACGGGCGCCAGAGTGATTCCGCTTGAGGCCGAGCGGCGCAGCCTGAATCCCATGGCGGCCGGCTATGCCGCTGGACAACTCGCGGCGATTCTCAAGGCCGAGCAGGCGGATCTTGTCCATTGCATCGCCCTCAAGGGCATCCTGGTCGGGGGCTTCGCGGCCGCCATGGCGGGCATCGGGCGCCGGGTCTATGCCCTGACCGGCTCCGGCTTCCTGGGTGCCCGGACGGATCCGGTCGCACGGCTGTCACAGCGGGCCGTGCGCCTGCTCGTGCGCGGCCTGGACACCCGCCAGACCCGCTATGTCTTCGAGAATACGGACGATCCCAAGCTTCTCGGCCTCGATCCCACAAGCGACCGCGTCACCATCCTTGGCGGCGCCGGCATCGATCCGGACGCTCTCAAGCCTGCCCCCCTGCCCCACCAGCCGCCGCTCAAGGTCGCGGTGGTGGCCCGGATGCTGTGGTCCAAGGGCATTGATCTGGCGGTGGAGGCGGCGAGGGCAGCGAGGGCCCGGGGTGCTGCCATCGAACTGTCCCTCTACGGCGCCCCTGACCCGTCGAATCCGAAGGCGATTCCGGAAGAGACTTTGAAAGCCTGGAGCGCCGAGCCTGGCATCTCCTGGCATGGCGCGACACGGGATGTTGCCGCCGTCTGGCACGCGCATCACGTGGCCTGCCTGCCCTCGCGCGGGGGCGAGGGTCTGCCGCGGACGCTTCTGGAGGCCGCCGCGTGCGGCCGCGCCATCGTCACGACCGATGTTCCCGGCTGCCGCACCCTGGTGCGGGAGGGCATCGAGGGACGCCTCGTCCCGGCCAACGATTCGGCGAGCCTCGCTGAGGCACTCCTGGCCTTGTCCCGCCAGCCGGACGAGGTGGCCCGCATGGGCGAGGCGGCTCGCGCCCGCATTCTCGACGGTTTCACGGAACGGGACGTGATCGAGAGCGTCAAACAGCTGTACCGCTCCCTTTTGGCCTCATGATTCCCGACCCCGCCGCCTTCGTCCAATCCGAGACCCGGCTTCGCCCTGTGCCCCATGCGCCGGAGATCTCCTTGCACGTGGCGGACGAAGCCACGGAGCTCTGGCAGAAGACCGAAGAGGAACTGGGTGAGATCGGTCTGCCGCCTCCCTTCTGGGCCTTCGCCTGGGCGGGCGGTCAGGCGCTCGCCCGCTACCTTCTCGACCATCCGGAAACGGTGCGGGGCCGGCGCGTGCTGGATTTCGCCTCGGGCTCAGGCCTCGTCGCCATCGCGGCGATGAAGGCCGGTGCCGCGGAGGCGGTCGCCTGCGATATCGATTCGTTCGCCATCGCGGCCATCGGCCTCAATGCCGAGGCCAACGGCGTCTTGATCACTCCGCTCCAGGCCGACATCGTCGGGCAGGGTGGGGGCTGGGACACGGTGCTCGCCGGGGACATCTGCTATGAGCGCGATCTCGCCGACAGGGTCATCCATTGGCTGTTCGACCTGAGCGAAAGGGGCGCCACGGTCCTGATCGGCGATCCGGGCCGCAGCTATCTGCCGAAGGATCGCTTGGAAAACCTGGCCGTCTACGAGGTGCCCGTCGCCCGGACGCTCGAGGATTCGGACATCAAGAAATCCAGCGTCTGGCGCTTCCGGCCCTCTTGAGCCACCGAACTCCTCTGCAAATCTGCATCGATTTCCTGCAGCCCTTGCAATTTTTCCCTCTTCAAATATGTAGCGTTATAACCTACATGAACGAAGTGGATTCGCGCCGTGCATGCCGGACGCGAAGACGACGGGGGCACAAGAAGCAACTTAATCGAGGAGTGATCCGATGGCTCATACACCGTCTCTTCAGCACAGACTTCCCAACGAGGGCGCCCTGATCCGCGCTCCCAGAGCCTCTGAGAAGACGGAACAGGCCATTGCCCAGTCGGAGGCCCTCTGCCGGGCCAAGGGAGCACGTCTGACTCCCATCCGCCGCCGCGTGCTCGAAGTGCTCCATGGCTTCGACAAGCCGCTTGGCGCCTACGATCTGGTGGACCTGCTCGGCTCGCAGGGAAGGCGCATGGCGCCGATCACCGTCTATCGCGCCCTGGACTTCCTCATCGAGCAGGGTCTGGTGCATCGGCTCGCCAGCCGGAACGCCTATATCGCCAGTTCCAATGTCTCGAGCAGCCGCAAGACCACGGCCTTCCTGATCTGCGAGGGCTGCGGCGACGTGAACGAGATCACGTCCCCGGATGTGGCTGATACGGTGCTCAAGGTCCTGCAGGAGCAGGGTTATCAGCCGCGCACGAGAATTCTGGAGATCACCGGCCGCTGCGCCCATTGCCGGGACGTTCACTGACCGCCCCCAACTCCGTTCCATTAAGCCGCGCTTGACGACGAGGGCTTTTGGCATCAGCTAAACGGCGGCAGCCCGGAGCTGCCGTCGTGGATTGCAGCATGTCCTTCACTTCGCCTTCCGAGACCGCTTCCGCTTCCGAGGACCTCGCCGGCCCCGCCGCGCGCCATCGGACAGTGGGCGTGCGCGTCGGGGCCGTCATGGTCGGCGGCGGCGCTCCGATCGTGGTCCAGTCGATGACCAACACGGACACGGCGGATGTGGACGCGACCGTGAAACAGGTCGCTGCGCTTGCCCGGGCGGGCTCTGAGATCGTGCGCATCACCGTCGACCGCGACGAGGCCGCCGCCGCCGTGCCAAAGATCCGCGAGCGCCTCGACCGGCTGGGCGTCGAGGTGCCGCTCGTCGGCGACTTCCACTATATCGGCCACCAGCTCCTCGCCGATCATCCGGCCTGCGCCGAGGCGCTGGCCAAGTACCGCATCAATCCCGGCAACGTGGGCTTCAAGGAAAAGAAGGACCGGCAGTTCGGCGCCATCGTCGAGCAGGCGATCCGGCACGGCAAGGCGGTGCGCATCGGCGCCAATTGGGGCTCGCTCGACCAGGAGCTCCTGACCCATCTGATGAACGAGAACGCAGCCTCGGCCAATCCGCGCGACATGCGTTGGGTCACCCGCGAGGCCATGATCCAGTCGGCGCTTCTCTCCGCCGCCCGCGCCGAGGAAATCGGCTTGGGGAAAGATCGTATCATTCTCTCGGCTAAGGTTTCCGCAGTTCAGGACCTGATCGCCGTCTATCAGGACCTCGCCCGCCGCTCCGACTACGCCATCCATCTCGGCCTCACCGAGGCCGGCATGGGCACGAAGGGGATCGTGGCCTCATCCGCCGCCATGGGCATCCTGCTCCAGCAGGGCATCGGCGACACGATCCGCTATTCCCTGACCCCGGAGCCCGGCGGCGACCGGACGCTCGAGGTCAAGACGGCCCAGGAGCTGCTCCAGACCATGGGCTTTCGCACCTTCGTGCCGCTGGTGGCTGCCTGCCCCGGCTGCGGACGCACCACCTCCTCCGTATTCCAGGAGCTGGCACGGGACATCCAGGGCTGGATCTCCACCTCCATGCCCGAGTGGCGCCGCACCCATCCGGGCGTCGAGAACCTGAATGTGGCGGTGATGGGCTGCATCGTGAACGGCCCGGGCGAGTCGAAGCACGCCAATATCGGCATCTCGCTGCCCGGCACCGGCGAGCAGCCGGCAGCCCCCGTCTTCATCGACGGAAAGAAGGCCATGACCCTGCGCGGCCCGACGCTGGCCCAGGACTTCCAGAAGATCGTCCTCGACTATATCGACAAGAACTACGGCCAGCCCGGACGCGATGCCGCCGAATGAGGCTGCAAGCGTGACCATGGAACCCCAAGCGAAATTCCGTTTTTAAGCTAAAGCGCGATGTGCTAGAGAGCCCGCCGCGCCGGCGATGACGGCCGCTGCGCTCTTGAAGAAGGGGCGGAGAAGAAGCCGCCCTTTGTCGTTTATAGAGAGTTTCAACCAGGGCCGTCCGCGGGCACATCCGCAAAGAAAAGCACACATGGCAGAACAGCACGCCGTCGCGCCGGGACATGCAGATTCCGCAGCCCCCGAGGCCACCTTACCGGACAGCCATTTCAAGGCGAGCTTCTGGACTCTCACCCTTGGAGCCATCGGCGTCGTCTACGGCGATATCGGCACCAGCCCGCTTTACGCGATGCGTGAGACGGTCGCCGCCGCCACTGGCGGTCACCACGGAACCCCCGTCCCGCTCACGCGCGAACTGGTGATCAGCATTCTGTCGCTCCTCATCTGGGCGCTGATCCTGACGGTCTCCGTCAAATACGTGGTCCTGCTGCTGCGCGCGGACAACAAGGGCGAAGGCGGCTCGCTGACCTTGGTGGCACTCGCCCAGCGTGCTCTTGGACGGCGGAGCCTCCCGGTGCTCATGATGGGCATGGCGGGAGCGGCCCTGTTCTATGGCGACGCCGCCATCACGCCCGCCATCTCCGTTCTCTCGGCCCTCGAAGGCCTGAAGCTCGTCGCCCCCTCCTTCGAGGCCTATGTTCTCCCCGGCGCCCTGGCGATCCTGATTGCCCTTTTCGCTGCGCAGAGCCACGGCACAGGCAGGGTCGCGGCCTTTTTCGGACCCCTCACGCTCCTCTGGTTCATCACCATGGCGGGCCTCGGTCTCCTCCATATCGCTGACGATTGGGAGGTTCTGTTCGCGTTCAACCCTTATTATGGCGTGTCCTTCCTGGTCACCCATCCGGGCACGGCATTCGCAATCCTCGGCAGCGTCTGCCTTGCCGTCACAGGCGCTGAAGCGCTTTACGCGGATCTCGGCCATTTCGGCCGCAAGCCCATCCGCATGGCCTGGGGCACCGTCGTGTTCCCGGCTCTCGCGTTGAACTATCTCGGTCAGGGCGCCCTCGTCCTGTCGAACCCGGATGCCATCGCCAATCCGTTCTTCCTGCTGGCACCGCCCTGGCTGCTCCTGCCGCTCGTGATCCTCGCCACGCTCGCGACCATCGTGGCAAGCCAAGCCGTCATCACCGGCGCCTATTCCCTCACCCGGCAGGCGGTGCAGCTCGGCCTCCTGCCTCGCCTGGAAGTCCGCTTCACCTCGGAGACGCATCAGGGGCAGATCTATCTGCCGCGCGTGAACTGGCTGCTGCTCGCCGCCGTGGTCGGCCTCGTGCTGCTCTTCGGTTCTTCCAGCAGCTTGGCCAGCGCCTACGGCATCGCCGTCTTCGGCACGATGGTCGTCACCACCCTGCTCGCCTGCTTGGTGATCAGCCGGAGCTGGGGCTGGGGTCCGGTGAAGACCGGTTTGGTCATGGTGCCCCTGCTGCTGATCGATCTCACCTTCCTGTCCTCGAACCTCGTCAAGCTTCTCGACGGCGGCTATGTCCCGCTGGTCATCGCAGGCGTCTTCTTCGTGCTCATGTGGACCTGGGTGAAGGGAACCCGGATCCTGTTCGAGAAGACCCGCAAGATCGACGTGCCCTTCCTCGAACTGGTGCAGATGCTCGAGAAGAGCCCGCCGCACCGGGTCAAGGGCACCGCCGTCTTCCTGACGAGCGATCCGGATACCGCGCCGGCAGCGCTTCTGCACAACCTCAAGCACAACAAGGTGCTGCACGAGAAGAACGTGATCCTCACCGTCAACAGCGCGGATGTTCCCCGCGTAGAGGACGATGACCGCGTCGCCATCGAGCATGTGGGCGATTCGTTCTGGCGCATCCGCCTGAGCTACGGCTACATGGAAACGCCCAACATCCCGCGCGGCCTCGCGATCCTGCGCAAGCAGGGCTTCAAGTTCGACATCATGGCGACGTCGTTCTTCCTCTCCCGCCGCTCGATCCGCCCCGCCAGCCAGTCGGGCATGCCGCTCTGGCAGGACAAACTCTTCATCGGCCTGGCGAAATCGGCGAGCGACGCCACGGACTTCTTCCAGATCCCGACCGGACGTGTGGTGGAGGTGGGCACGCAGGTGACGGTGTAAGCCTGTTGCCCTCCGTTTCACTCGATGTCAGTTTTGGCGATCCATGACTGACATCACCCTCATTCGTCCGAGCCTCGATTGGCTTCCTTTCTATGCTCATGCCCTCGAGCGGGGCTGGTCCCCCAACACTGACCAGGATGTGAGCCGCGAGCAGCTTCTGCAGTTCCGGCGCAATCCCGAGCGCTTTCTCCATGATCTCTACAACAGCCCGATGGTCCGGCTGCCGGACGGACGCGAGGTGGCGCGCCTGCCCGCTCATGATTTCTGGATCAGCGACGGCGAGTTCTGCGGCCGCATCGGCTTTCGCTTCCAACGGGGAACGGAAGATCTGCCCACGGTGATCTACGGCCATATCGGCTACACGGTTGTGCCCTGGAAGCAGCGGCGCGGCTACGCCACGCAGGCCCTGCGCCTGATCCTCCCCGTCTGCCGGTCGGAAGGCTTCTCACGAGTCATGATTACCTGCGACGACGACAACGAAGCGTCGCGAAAGGTCATTCTCGCCAATGGCGGCGAGTTTGCAGGCTCCCTCCCACACAACCATCGTCCTGGCCACGTGAAGCTCATGTTCTGGGTACCGACGGATTGACGACCGGTATCAGCAAAGGTTAGCCGCGAGGCCGGTATAGCCCCGCGGCGAAGGCTGGCATCTCTTCAGATGACAAGAAAGTCGAACCTAGTCAGTGTCGGGCTTCCCTGGATCGTGGCGAATTGTATCTGAGCCGACGCGGTGCCATTGCCATCGGCATCGAAAAAGACGGCTCCCGTCGCATCATCATAAATGATGCGATCGGTAGCATCGATGGCCGTTGTCCCGATCTGGAAAGCATCGGCCGACAAAACTCCCGTTGGGAGCCCCGTGAAGACGGAATTGTCCAGTTGGATCGTATCGGCGGCAGAGTTGTAGCCTCGGACCGTGTCGATGTTGCTGCTGCCCAAGGTGCTGTTGAACGTGAAAGCATCCGCGCCGCTGCCACCGATCAGGATATCATCTCCAAGACCACCGTTCAGAGTATCGCGGCCTGCACCGGCATTCAGCCGATCATCGCCGCTGCGGCCTTGCAGTTGATCGTTGCCGCTGCCGCTGGACAAGTTGTCATCGCCGATCCCGCCATCGAGCCTGTCATTCCCAGCACCACCGATCAAAGTATCGTTACCGCTTTCGCCGAACAGACGGTCGTTGCCCGTTGCCCCGTCCAGCCGATCATCGCCCTGCCTGCCGAAGATACGGTCACTGCCGCCGAGCCCTGGCAGGAAATCGGCACTGGCCGTTCCCCTGACTGTATTGCTGTTATCGTTGGAGATGACGGTCCACTGGCCACGGATTTCGCCTGAGGGAAATTCCGAAGTGTGGGCGTTGAAATAGAAAGGTGCATCCAACCCAGGAGGATGCAAGTTGAGGATGCTGCCGAATACCACGATCCAGACGTTGGCCGGATCAGCTGAATCCCATCGTCCACTCAAAGTCCAAGAATCGTCGCTGTTGAGACTGATCTGCAGATCGGGATCCTGGTCCGGGTTGATCTGACCGAAGATGACATCGCCGGTCTCACCCCTTACGCCAAAATGGACGTGAAAGCTGGTGACATCGTCGCCAGTATCCGCCGTCTGTGGCCCAATGCCCGTGATGGGCCCGAAGTCCAGTCCGGTTATATTGATCGAGTAGGGCGCCGTGATTGTATTGCTGTCATAGATCACCGTGCCAACGCCTCTTGCCGCTGAACCCGTCGGCGGCACTTCTTGGTTTCCGGTCATGATTACGCGGAACGCTGTGGCCATCTGTTCCTCCCGTTGATCCATGCCCCCGGGTAAGAAGCCCAGCCCATTGCCCCCGAATACGCGTCTAGTTGGCGTTCGGACGCACCTCACCACCGCGTCTTATGTGTTGGTGCTGAGCCGAAAAGAGTGTGAAACAACTCGTGTGATTTTCACAGAGGAAAGCTTTCGAGTTACGCCTTCGTCGTGAGTGATTGAGTATCGTGATTTCCCTGTATCAAAGAACAAAATGGCGATTACTGTTACTTAATGAAATTATCTTTCAGCAAACAATGGATCGTTGCAGTCAGTGCGAAGAAGTCGCTTATTACACAATGAATCTTTGTGGATCTGATCTTTTCATACATGTGACAACACATCCGAACCGATTGCCGTCACCATTCCGAAGCGGGTCAAGAAATTGCGGCGATGAAGATCCTTCCACACACATCGCTTCAACACTTGCCTACGTGATCATCCATAATAGTCCAACTGCTTGGCTTCCCCCCAAAAGGACAAATGCGTCATTGCACGCAAATGGTCTCCGGATGAGAGACTGCGAAATCCGAGCCACATCTACTTTCGCTTCTGCATGATTTGGCAAAACGGCAATCCTGCCCGCTGTGAGATGCTGGAAATCAGAGCGTTGCTTAAACCTGCCGTTCCACGACGAAGTGCACAGCCTCACGCAGGGTCCGCGCCTGCGGTCCGAAATCATCGAGAGCGCTTTCCGCCTTCTCGACGAGTTGCCGGCATTCGCGGCGGGCGCCGTCCATGCCGAGCAGGTCCACGAGGGTGGCCTTGCCCTTGTCCTGGTCCTTGCCGGTACGCTTGCCGAGCGCCTCAGCAGAGGCTTCGCGGTCGAGGATATCGTCCGCAACCTGGAACGCTGCGCCGAGCGCACGTCCATATTCGACCAGCTTTCGGCGCGCAGCTGGATCAGCCTGTCCCAGAATTGCACCCGCCTCGACCGAGAAGGTGAGGATCGCTCCTGTCTTCATCATCTGGAGCAGACGCACATCGGCCTCGTCCATCTCGGCGGTTCCGTAGCGCCCCTCCGCCGTCAGGTCGAGCAGTTGGCCGCCGACCATGCCGCCGAGGCCGGATGCGCGGGCGAGGCCGAGGACGAGATCGGAGCGGATGGCAGGATCCCCGGCCGTCGCCGGATCGGCGAGAGCCTCGAAGGCGAAGGTCTGGAGGGCATCGCCCACGAGGATGGCAGTGGCCTCGTCATAGGCCTTGTGAACGGTGGGCTGCCCCCGGCGCAGATCGTCGTCGTCCATGGATGGCAGGTCGTCATGCACCAGGGAATAGCAATGGAGAAGCTCGACGGCGCAGCCTGCCCGCAGGGGCCCCTGTCCTTCCACCCCGAAGAGGCGCGCCGCCTCAATGGTCAGGAATGGGCGCAGGCGCTTGCCGCCTCCCAGGACCGCATGACGCATGGCCGCCATAAGGCGAGGCGGCCGGGCAAGCTCGCCGGGAGCGGCTTTGTCTGATAGCAAGGCTTCAAGACTTGCTTCGACAATCCTCGCGGCGTCAGAGAGCCGCGTTGTGAAAGTGCTGGTGGATGGCGCCATGACGAGCCTGAATACGGAAGGGGCTACCGCCCCGTCCGAGGGGAATGCCGGTGAACGATGGAAGCCGAAATGGACGCTGCGGTCGGGACGGCCGCGGGAGCCGATGACGGTCACCCGCATTTTCCGCCGCCTCGTTCAGATCGGTCTTGGTCTCATCCTCTTATGGGTCGGCGCGGTCTTTTGGCTAGGCCTTTTGTACTGGGCCGTGCCACCGGTCTCAACGCTGATGCTCGGCCGCTGGCTCACGCTGCAGCCGGTCGAGCGGGATTTCGTCCGCCTCGACGAGATCTCGCCCAGCCTGCCGCTCGCCGTCATGACAGCCGAGGACAGTCGCTTCTGCGACCATAACGGCGTCGACTGGGATGCCCTTTGGGACGTGGTGGAAGCGGCTGATGAGGATGGGCCGTCCCGAGGAGCCTCGACCATCCCCATGCAGGTGGCGAAAAACCTCTTTCTGTGGCCGAGCCGCTCCTATGTCCGCAAGGGCCTTGAGATCCCGGTCGCGCTCTACCTCGATCTGATCTGGTCGAAGCGGAAGATGATGGAGGTGTATCTTAACATCGCCGAATGGGGTGACGGGGTGTTCGGAGCCGAGGCGGCCGCCCAAAAGTATTTCCGCAAGTCGGCCAAGAACCTGACCCGCCAGGAAGCGGCCCTGATGGCGCGGGCCCTGCCCAATCCCCTGGTCCGCAATCCGGCTCGCCCAAGGCCCGGCCATCGGGCCCTGGCGGGGCAGTTGCAGGCGCGCATGGAGAGAGCTGCGCCCTTCAGCGACTGCCTGAAGCCGTGAAGACACCTCCCTGCGGCAATGAAAAACCCTCGGATTGCTTTGAGGGGCTAGATATTTGCCCAAAGACCTTGTATGAGGCGCAACCTCATCAAGTTTGAGATGTGAGCGTTCCCCGGTTGAGCGGGCGCTCCGCTATTTTAACCGGAGACGAGATATGGCCGTTCCAAAAAGAAAAACGTCGCCTTCGCGGCGCGGAATGCGTCGCTCCGCGGATGCCTTGAAGGCCCCGACCTACATCGAGGACAAGGATTCCGGCGAGCTGCGCCGTCCTCACCATGTTGACCTGAAGACCGGCATGTACCGTGGCCGTCAGGTCCTGAAGGTGAAGACCGACGCGTAATCTGACGCGACGAGCAATGATCCGAACCGGCGCCCCAAGCGCCGGTTTTTTTATGCCCATAATCCCCAACAGCACTGATTTTCCATCGCTTTTTACCCTTCATTAAGCCTGAAAGCCGATCCTGCACCCTCGGGTCCCGGGTTGAGATTGGCTGCGACTGACGCCTCTGCCCGATCTGTGCGTATCAAGGGTGAGAGTGATGGCGACGAAGGGGCAGGGGCGGACGGGACTTTTCAAGGGCGTATCCCGATCCTCGCGCCAACGCCAAGCCTCACGCACTCCCCGCGCCTCTCTTGCAGGCGTCATCTACGCCTGGGACATGCTCTCCGACGCCCTGATCTGGGGACCCGGTGCCGCCGAGGCGCTCGGCCTGTCGTCGAGAGACCTGCCGAGGACCGGACATGCCTTCTCCCAACTGGTCGAGCCCGGTTGCGGCCTGTCCCGCCAGGATGCCATCGGCGAGGGCGCGGGTGGCGCCTATGAGACCCGCTATGCCCTGCGCTTCGAGCCGGACCAGGTGGTGATGGTCGAGGATGCGGGCCGCTGGCAGCCGGATGTCCAGGGCCGCCCGGCCTTCGCCCGCGGCCAGCTGCGTTTCGATCCGGCTTCGGGGGCACGGGATCTGCTGCCTGAGATACTGAAGCGGCGCTCGGAGCTTCTGTGCAGCATTCAGAACGGCATCAATGAGGCGCTGCGGGCATCCCAGACCTGCACCCTGATCGTCGGCGCGCTCGACGATGACGAGGCCGATTCCATGGCGGAGATTGCCCGGAAGGTGCGCCCAATGATGCGTCGCCACGATCTCTTCACCGCTCTCAGCCCCCAACGCTTTGCCCTGACCCTGACCTGCTGCCCAGCCTCGGATGCGGTGAGTGCCATGAGGCGGCTCTCCAGTCTCGTGAAGGATCACCCGGCCGGTGCCTCGCTCCATCTGGGCGCTGCCTGCGCCCCGGATCACACCTTCAAGGCCACGAAGCTGCTGCGCTTTGCCGAGCAGGCTCTGGCCTCGGGCCTGGAGTGTGGAGAGATCTGTAAACTCTATGATGCGCGTTCGAAAGTGCCTTCACCGGCGGCCGAACAGGCGCCATTCGATTGGGTCGCTGCCCTCAACAGCCGTAGCCTGACCCTCGCCTGCCAGCCGATGATAGAGGCCCGAAGCCGTGCTCCCGCCCTGATGCAGGCCTGCGCCTCGCTCTCCGGCTCCGAAGGCCATACGATCCCGCTTGGCCCGGCGCCGGGGCTGAAGGAGGCAAACCTCCCCCTCCTCGTCGATGGGCGCCTGCTGGAGCTGGCGGCCGATCATCTGAAGGATCACCCGGGCGTGCGTTTGGCGCTGCCGGTCTCGGCTAAAACCCTGCAGGATACCGAATGGCTGCCCATGCTGGCGGCCCATCTCGGCGCTCGCCCCGGCATCGAGTCGCGGCTCGTCATCGAAATCCCAGAGGCTGCCCTGGCCGAGTGCTGGAAGACCCTGGGCCGTCTCCATGCCATGAAGGCGTTGGGCATCGGACTCGCGCTGACCGGGTTTGGCGCAGGTTATGTGACGCCTTCCCAGTTGCGGGTGCTGCCCATCGATCTTCTCAAAATCGACGGCGTCTTCATCCAGCCGCTCAAGCGCTCGACCGATGACCGCCTCCACGTCCGAACTCTCATCGACATGGCTCAGCATCTCGGCATCGCCACCGCGGCGGATTGGGTGGACGACGAGGTGACTGCCCGCCTGCTGACGTCCTGGGGCGTGGATTATCTGCAGGGCGGATTGTTCGGCAAGCCCGAGGCGCTGCTGCAGCCCTCGACGCTGCATCAGATGCTGAAGAAGGCGCGCGGCTAAAAATCAGCGCTACTTGCTCGCCAGCTTGTCGAGCTTGGCCTGCATGTCGGCCATCTGCTGCTTCAGATGATCGAGATCGTTCGTTTCCTCACCCTTCGCAGTGGACTTCGTCTCGGACGCACCCGACGAGGCTTGAGGGAACGGCGAGAACATGCGCATGGCTTCCGTGAAGAAGCCCATATTCTTGCGCACCTGTTCCTCCATGGCCTGGAAGGCTCCCGGGCCGAAGGCCTGGGCCATCTGCTCCCGGAGCTTCTGCTGCTCTTGAGACAGGTTGTTCATGGAGAATTCGAGATAGCTCGGCACCAGCGCCTGCATGCTGTCGCCGTAGAAGCGGATGAGCTGGCGCAACACCGTGACGGGCAAGAGGTTCGGGCCCTCCTTGTTCTCCTGCTCGAAGATGATCTGGGCCAGGACCGAGCGGGTGATCTCCTCGCCCGACTTCGCGTCATAGACCACGAAGTCCTCGCCCTTGCGCACCATGCCGGCCAGATCTTCCAGCGTCACGTAGGTCGAAGTACCCGTGTGATAGAGGCGGCGGTTGGCATATTTCTTGATGACAGTCGGTTGTTTGTCCGTCGCCATGTTGCCCGATACACTCCCGGGAGATTCACCGTGCCCAGCATCCTTCATCCCGATCCGCGGGATGCCAGCGTTCAATAATTATAAGCCTTATGCCGAACGATCAAAGCGCCAAAAGTCTAAGGCACGCGGGGCTGGGCTGCACGATCCGATCCTTGACATCCCACCCTCTGGGGATTTGATCAGGCGAGCCCTACATTCATTCCAACGTCAAATCATCAGCACAGGAGAGAGAGGAATGGCCCGAGACAGCATCGTCATTGTCGGCGCGGCGCGCACCCCCGTCGGCTCGTTCAACGGCGCCTTCGCCAACACGCCGGCCCATGAGCTCGGCGCGGTGGCCATCAGGGCGGCCCTCGAGCGCGCCAAGGTCGAC